>DASTZB010000035.1:0-5029 GCA_035764525.1 Chitinophagaceae bacterium
TGTTCGAGTACATCCCAAAGCTCTTTATAATATTCTTTTCCAAATAATACCATTGGAAATTGCGTGATCGTTTTTGTTTGTATCAACGTAAGTGTTTCAAAGAATTCATCCATTGTCCCAAAACCACCCGGCAAAATGACAAAAGCATAGGAATATTTTACCATCAAAACTTTTCGAACAAAAAAATGTTCAAATGTGATCGATCGATTCATATAAGCGTTGGGTTTTTGCTCAAATGGTAATTGAATATTGCAACCAACTGAAATACCACCATTTTCAAAAGCGCCACGGTTCGCGGCTTCCATTATACCGGGGCCACCGCCAGTCATCGTAACAAAACCTAACGCTGAAATCCTTTTTCCGAATTCTCTTGCAGCAATATAAAATTTATGATCTTCCTTAAATCTTGCCGAGCCAAACACAGTAATGCAGGGCCCGATAAAATGTAGTTTTCGAAAACCGCGAATAAATTGCCAGAAAACCCTGAAGGCAAATGATAATTCAAAGCCTCTGCTTTTTGGACCATCAAGATAAACATGCGATTTTGGCGGTATAAGATGTTCTTCTGGTTTCACTTTTAATTCCTTCATAGTTATAAAAATAGAATAATCCCGCTATACTTATTTATTCAATTCATTTAACTTGTCGTCCTATTTTTCATTATGCGAATTATCTCTTACAATGTAAATGGTATAAGAGCCGCGATCAAGAAAGGTTTTCTTGATTGGTTGAAAACAAATCCCGCTGATGTGATCTGTGTACAGGAAACAAAAGCGTTGAAAGAAAATGTAGATCATATGTTATTTAATGATCTTGGTTATCATGATTACTGGTTCAGTGCACAGAAAAAAGGATATAGTGGTGTAGCGGTATTTACAAAAACAATACCTGATAAAATAGAACTCGGCAACGGTCATGGCACAAGTGATGATGAAGGAAGAATTATTCAACTTGATTTTAAAGATGTAAAACTTATAAATGCCTATTTTCCATCAGGAACAAGTGGTGACACAAGACAAACTTTCAAATATCAATGGCTTGATGAATTTTTTATTTGGCTAAACGACTTAAAAAAGAAACATCCAAGGCTGATCCTATGCGGTGATTATAATATTGCTCATAAAGAAATCGATATTCATGATCCAAAAGGCAATAAAAACTCGTCAGGATTTTTACCGGAAGAAAGAAAATGGATGGATAAATTTTTTGAAAATGGTTGGACAGATACATTTCGTGAATTTCACGCTGAGCCTCATAGATATAGGTGGTGGAGCCAACGTTTTCCTACTGTTCGTTTGCAAAATAAAGGCTGGAGAATTGATTATATAAATGTTACAGATCCGCTA
The DNA here is from genome assembly GCA_035764525.1 of Chitinophagaceae bacterium. Classification (GTDB taxonomy): domain Bacteria; phylum Bacteroidota; class Bacteroidia; order Chitinophagales; family Chitinophagaceae; genus VBAS01. The sequence goes on from DASTZB010000035.1 coordinate 1,347, forward strand.
AAAAAGAACTTAAAGGATGCTGAAATTTTTCCAGATATAAAACATTCTGATCATTGTCCGGTATATTTAGATATTGAAATATAAAGCTGCTTTTTTATTATTGACACTCGCAGCTATTACTCACCAAACCAACTACGATGACCGGGTTGATCATTTTGCTCATCCTTATCCCTATCGTTTTTTTTATTTTACTTCTCACGATTTTAGGCCGCACTTCCGAACAGCAAAAGCTAACTGAATCTTTATACGATCGTATTAAATTTCTAAGTGAAGACATTGCAGCTCTTACTAAAGAAGTCAGAAACTTAAAGCAACCAGTTGAAACAAAAAATATAATTATTGAGGAGAGACCTGTACAAAAAGTATTTGTACCACCACCGATAGCAGTAGCTCCAACTGAAGAAAAGAAAGAAGATGCAAAGCCAATCTTTACACCTGAAACAAAAAAACAGGAGTGGCAACATGTTATTGAATCTAAACAAGAAGAGATCATTATTGAGAAAAAGGAATCTCCCAGGCCCTTTATTTCTTCTTCAAAGCCAGAAACCGACCTTGAAAAATTTATTGGAGAAAATCTTTTAAGCAAAATAGGTATTGCTGTATTAGTATTAGGGATATCATTTTTTGTAAAATATGCCATAGATCAAAATTGGATAAAGGAAGCTGGCCGTGTTATCATTGGTCTTATTGCCGGTGGAATACTGATTGGCATTGCACATCGCATAAGAAATAGTTATCGTTCTTTTAGTTCTGTATTAATGGGTGGCGGCCTTACTGTCTTTTATTTCACCATTGCGTTTGCATTTCATCAATATCATCTTATCAGCCAGATAGCCGGATTTATTATCATGGTTATCATCACGGCGTTTGCAGTGCTTTTATCTCTTTATTATGATCGCATTGAATTAGCCATCTTAGCAACGATCGGTGGATTTATAACTCCGTTCCTTGTCAGCACCGGTCAGGAAAATTATGTAGCTCTCTTTACATACTTATGTATTTTGAACTCAGGCTTAATGGTGCTTGCCTGGTTTAAGCGTTGGCCGACTATAAATATTATTGCTTTGTTTTTTACAACGATAATCTATGGCAGTTGGCTGATCAAAAAAATGTGGTTGGATTCTCCTGTGGTGGTTCCCTATAAAGATGCAATGCTGTTTGGAACATTATTTTACCTGCAGTTTGTTACGATGAATATTGTAAATAATATCCGGGAAAAGAAAATTTTCAATGCTTTTGACTTTATAATCGTGTTGAGTATAAATTTTCTTTTTTATATCGCCGCAATGGTTATTTTTCCTTATTGGAATCGAGGAGACTATAACGGGTTATTTACTGCCTCACTTGGCATTTTTAATTTATTACTGGTTCTCGGGTTTAGGCAAAAGAAAACGATTGATCCGAATTTTTTAGCCCTGCTTACTGGCTTAGCTCTCACTTTTATTTCCCTTGCAGCACCGGTACAGTTCAAAGGAAACTATGTCGCCTTATTCTGGGCAGCTGAAGCTGTAATTCTATTCTGGCTTTTCCAAAGAACAAGAAATGTTCAGCTTAAGATCGCTTCGCTTATTATCGCAGTCCTTATGCTCGGAAGCCTTGGCATTACATGGATCCAGGTTTATTTTTCTGATCATCAACTTATACCTGTACTACTCAATAAAGGATTTAGTACAACAATTGCCGTGTCAGTGTCATTATTCATTTATTATAAACTGATGTACAAAGAAGCCGATACCTTTTATTTGAATAGCATACGAAATCAATCGATAAGAGATTTTTTATTGGGAGGTTTTGTCGTTACTCTTTATTTATCCGGCGCCCTTGAAATATTTTACCAGTTCAACACAAGAAACAATATTGAATCCCTTTATATCATTTACCTGCAACTTTATACTTTTCTTTTTGCCATCATTGTTTTATTCAGTTTCAAAAGGTCTGTAGTATTTCCCGTATTCAAATTTTTATTTACCATTCTTTGCCTTGGACTTTATTTAATAAATATCAATATCAACTATGATATTTCTTTATCATTGATCCCGAAAGACCAGGGCAATTTGTTTTTTGCACATTGGATAGCTGTTATTTGCTTAAGTTGGTTATTAATCGATCTTGTTATTTATTTTGGAAGAACCCGGGAAAAAAATTGGACATCTTATCTTTCTGCATTTGCATGGATATCTGCTATCAGTTTTATCTTACTACTCAGTGTAGAGATCTACCAGGTCAACTTATGGTTGAATTATCAAAAAGTTACCTGGACATGGTGGGAAAATTTATATTATAAAGCAGGGCTTAGCATTCTCTGGAGCATTTGTTCCTTTATTATGATGTGGTTGGGCATGCAATATAAATTCCGTCCTTTGCGAATCATCTCATTGAGTCTTTTTACAGTTACTCTTGTAAAATTGTTTACGTATGATATTAGCAATATACCGCCCGGAGGTAAGATTGCGGCATTTATATTGTTGGGCATTCTCCTATTGACTGTATCTTTCATGTACCAGCGGTTGAAAAAGATCATTATTGAAGATGCTGAAATAAGAGTGTAACTGTTTAAAAAAATTAAACCATGTTTATTTATAATGTTACTGTAAAAGTTGACTGGTCAATTCACGATGCGTGGGTGCAATGGATGCTGAATGAACACATGCCTGAGATGATAAAAACAGGTTGTTTTACTGATTCAAAATTGCTTCGCCTGTTGGAAACAGATGAAAAAGACGGCCCCACTTATACTGCCCAATACTTTGCCGATAGCAAATCTGACTATAACCGCTATATTGAAAATTATTCAACAACGATACGACAAAAATATTTTGATGCCTGGGGAGATCGTTTTATAGCTTTTCGCAGCCTGATGCAAATAGTGCAATAACTTCAAAAACAACGGTAAATCGCCAATCAGGGAAATCCTTTCCCCGTGTGAATTTCCCGGGATTTAATTGTTCGGAAAAAACAAAGAAAAAATTTTGCTGCAAATCAAAAGCGGTTAAATTTGCCGCCATTATCACTCATAAAACCAACTAATATGAATAAAGCCGATTTAATTGATGTAATTGCTGAAGAGGCCGATATCACAAAAACTCAGGCGAATGCTGCATTAGATTCTTTCACAAATGCTGTAACTAAAACCTTAAAAAATGGCGGCAAGGTTACACTTGTTGGCTTTGGCACTTTTTTGCTTTCATACCGGGAAGGTAGAAAAGGACATAACCCGCAAACAAAAGCACAGATAAACATAAAAGAAAAAGTTGTTGCGAGATTTAAAGGTGGAAAAGAGCTTTTAGCAACATTAAAATCTTCAATGAAGGACCTGAAGCCTTTATTGCAAAAGAAAAAGAAGAAATAAAAACATCTTTTAGATAAATCTCTTGTTACTTTACATGACGCAAGAGATTTTTTTATTTAAAAACAGTTAAAATAAAGTTTATGGGAAGAGGCGATAAAAAAACTAAAAAAGGGAAAATTACAAAAGGAAGTTTTGGTAAAAGCAGACCGGCGAAGAAGAAGAAAAAGTAATTGGGGATTTGTAATTTGGAATTAGCAAACTCAACTCCTAATTACAAATTCCATCAAGGAGCCAGCCGTTCTATTTTCCATTCCCCGTTTTCTTCCAATGTATATTGAATACGATCATGCAGGCGGCTAGGTCTCCCCTGCCAGAATTCAATGACAACAGGTTT
>DASTZB010000036.1:0-4046 GCA_035764525.1 Chitinophagaceae bacterium
AATCATCATGGAATTTTTAATAAATGATCATCAATCTTTCCATAAGAACGGAAAAAGGATAACTGCAAGCATCACTACAAGCACATCCAGCATTACAATTAAAAGCAAAGTAGAAAACGCAATACCTGTTTTGTCACTAAAAACGGTATTCGCAAGCTGCATTAACAGCATTAGCTGTGGTATAATAATGGGAAAACCCAGGATTGCCATAATAGCAGCATTTTGTTGCGCTTTTGCTGCAATCGCAGAAAGAAATGTAAAAACAAGGCTTAGACTCCACCCGCCAAGTAACACCAACCCGATAAATGGAAGTGCTTTTTGTACAGGGTTCCCTAAAAAAAGAGTGAAAAGCAAAATACTCAGGAAACTCATTAGCAACATTAGCACTGAGTTGAACACAAGTTTTGCCAAAATAAAATCCCGTGGGTTTACTATTGAATAAAAATAAAGCATACGGCCGCGAGTTTCTTGTAAAAAACTTTTTGCCACGGCATTTATGCAAATAAACAATTGAATGACCCAAAACAACCCATTCCAAACTTTAGCTTCCGGCTCCCGTATCGTCATGTATAAAACAAAGATTGTGGCAATGATGTAGAGAAGTATTCCGTAGAAACTATACTGCTGTCTTACTTCCAGCAGCAGATCTTTTTTTATAAGAGTATATATGTGGCGCGTAGGATTCATTAGAGTTTATAACAGGTCCTGCATCTTGGTTCGTAAACATCTTTTGCACCCAGCATTACCTGGTCATCGTTTGGAACTTTCCGATAACTGTAGTTTGCAATATTGCCGCATCGAACACAAATTGCATGTAGCTTGGTGATGTAATCAGCTTTTGACAAAAGATTAGGAATTTGGCCGAAAGGGTTTCCGAGGTAATCCATATCAAGCCCTGCAACGATCACCCTAATGCCGCGAAACGCCAACTCATCACAGACATTTGCTATCTCCGGATCAAAAAATTGAGCTTCATCAACACCAACAACATCAACATCCTGTGCAAGCAACAAAATCTTTTTGGAATTGTCTACAGGAGTGGATTGTATCGCATTTTCATCATGCGAAACGATTTTGATTTCGTCATAGCGAACGTCAATTGCCGGTTTAAATATCTCCGTTTTAAGGTTTGCAATTTTGGCTCTCTTCAACCGGCGTATAAGCTCTTCGGTTTTGCCACTAAACATTGACCCGCAGATCACTTCGATCCATCCACGGCGGTCGCCTCTTATGTTTGGTTCAATAAACATCGTTAAAATCTGGTATTATTGTAATTCTTGGTAAACTGTTTGTAAATTTAAAGACGGAACAATATTTGCGAGTATCCGTAAACTTTAAAATCCTTTTTATCCGCGGTCAAAAGTAGTATAAACAAATGGAAAGAATCCAGACTTTGATTAACCGCCTGCAAGAGCAGGTAAGGCAAAATGCAGACGTAGCACAGATGCAGCTTACCCTTCAATTATTGCAATCTGAATTGAACCAACTGCAAAAAACATCAGTAAGAACTTTAGGCACCTCTAAGGTTTCGGTTGTGCTGCCAACTCCTGTTGCAATTGCATCAGCCCCTGTTATTGAGCGTCAGCCGGAAGAAATGCGATCGACAATTTCAGCTCCTAAAATAAATGCCAGGAATAATCAGCTCGATATTCATTTCGACCCGATGAACGAGATCCCAACATTTTCGCAACATAAAATAGGAAAGGAAGTTAATGAAGCGGTGGAGCAACAAGAATCTATTAACGACAGGCTAAAAGAAAACAGGATTGAATTGATGCATTCGCTGAAAGATGCTCCAATCCGTGATCTTCGTAAGGGAATCGGTATAAATGACCGATTTGTTTTTATAAGTGAACTGTTTCGTGGTGATGAACCGATGTATGAGCGAAGCATAAAAACTATCAACAGCTTCAATATTTACCCCGAAGCCGAATATTGGATGAACCGTGAATTAAAGATCAAGCTCGGTTGGGATGATACGAGAGAAACGGTGAAGCATTTCTATCAGTTGGTCAAAAGGCGGTTCACTTCAATGTAGTGAAAGATCTTGTCAGTTGCCCCTCTATTTTGGTTTACAAAGTCAAATGAATTTCTACTGGTTGATTCTAATTCACCCTTATTGCTGATAAACTTTTGCAGTATAGTTGAAAGTTCAATGCCCGAGTTGATACAAATTCCTCCTCCTGTTTCTATCAATCCAATTGCTTCTCTGAATTTTTTATAATTAGGGCCAAATAGCACTGGCTTGCCATAAACAGCTGCTTCGAGTGTATTGTGAATGCCCTTATTAAATCCGCCACCAACATAAGAGATGGTTGCATAATAATAAAGCCTGGAAAGCATCCCGATGTTGTCAATGATGAGACAGCTTGAAATTATTGGCTGGTAGCTTTGAGCTACGAGCAGCGAGTGAAGCATTGCATTTGGGAAAATTGATTTTAGTTGATTAATATGTTCTTTATGTATTTCGTGGGGAGCGATGATGATTTTCAAATCGGGAAAGAGGGCTGTAGCATCTTTAATCAACTTTTCATCTTCCGGCCAGGTACTGCCTGCAACAATTACCGGCGAACTGCCACAAAATTTTTCTATTTCTTCGATTGGTTTAAAGTTTTTCGCGATTTCCGATACACGGTCAAACCTGGTGTCGCCAGTAACAGTCGCGTTATTAATATGAAGCGATTGTAGTAACTGAAGCGATTCTTTATCCTGCACAAAAAAATGATTGAAACATTTGAGCATTCTGCGATGAAGACTGCCATACCATTTGAAGAAAGGTTGATCTTTTCTGAAAATCCCGGATACCAGCAACAATGGTATATCCCTTTTTTTACACTCAGTAAGATAATAATACCAATAATCATACTTTACAAAAACAACAAGAGACGGATCGGCAATCTCAAAAAATCGTTTTGCATTTTTTTTTGAATCCAGGGGTAGATAAAAGACCCAGTCAGCGCCTTTGTAATCTTTTCTTATTTCAAAGCCGGAAGGAGAGAAGAAAGTAAGAAGGAATTTGAAATGTGGATTTTGGGATCTGAGTTTTTCGATCACAGGTCTGCCTTGTTCAAATTCGCCAAGAGAAGAACAATGAAACCAGATGACTTTTGACTTTTGACTTTTGACTTTTGAGTTTAGCTCTTCAAAAATATTTTTTCTCCCATTCAGCCATAATTTTGCTTTGTCATTCCATAATGATGCAATGCCAATACCAGCTTGGTATAAAAACAAAAAGATATTGTAGAAGAATGTACCCATGCAGTAAAACTTATCCCATCAGACCGAATAACAAATGTAAAGGCAAACGGATAAACTATCTTTAATTCATTATTTTTGCGTCGCAAAAGAATAAAGCTGCTTTAGAAAAAGTAACTGGTTCTTATGAAAAATCTAAAATCCGAAATCTGAAATCCAAAATTGCCATGCATCCTATCCAGATGGTCGACCTGAAAAGGCAGTATCATAAAATAAAAGCTGAAGTGGACGAAGCAGTGCTAAATGTTATTGAGAGCACGGCTTTTATTAATGGAAAGCTTGTTCAGGAATTTGCAAATAATCTTTCTGCATATCTAGGCGTCAAACATGTTATTCCATGCGCCAATGGAACCGATGCGCTTCAAATTGCGATGATGGCGCTGGATCTGCAACCCGGCGACGAAGTGATCACTCCATCATTTACATTTATTGCAACTACTGAGGTCATCGCTTTACTTAGGCTTACACCGGTTTTTGTAGAAGTAGATCCCAAATCATTTTGTATGGATCCGGTGGCCCTGGAGAAAGCGATCACATCTAAAACAAAAGCAATAGTGCCGGTTCATCTTTATGGGCATTCAGCACCATTGGATGAGATCATGTCTATTGCAAAAAAACATAACCTTGTTGTTATTGAAGATAATGCCCAGGCGATCGGCGGGGATTATTTTTCTAAGGATGGAAAAAAGAAAACAGGAACCATCGGTCATGTGGGTACCACTTCTTTTTTTCCTTCGAAAAACCTTGGCGATTATGGTGATGCAGGAGCTATTTTCACGAATGACGATGCA
>DASTZB010000037.1:0-21057 GCA_035764525.1 Chitinophagaceae bacterium
CCAATTCCCTTAAAACGATAACCCTTCCGTGTAAAAACATCTACGATATTAATTTCAATAGATGGGTTGACAAGAAGATTATTAACTGTTCCCGGTGAATGAATGTCAGCAAAAACAAGATGATTGTCATCCCAAACTGTAGTTGTTCCTTTAGGTGAAAGATTGGGAGTACCATCAGGGCAAACAGTCGCGACAAAACCGAGTTTTGCTTGCTTTACAAATGCTTTGATTTCTTGTGTTAAGATTCCCATGAGTACCAGTTTAGTATAATTTAAGAAGAACTATATAAAAAGCAACCCAACAAAATAAAATGATCAATCGCTGCATAAAATATCAAATTTGAAAAAAGTTGCATTTACATTGCTTTGCTTTATTGGCCAGAGTAGGACTTGGGATAATCTGGCCTAATTTGCTTCTGCCAAATAAGATTATACCCCGTTTTCATTTTTTCAATTTCAAAATCTCTTTTTAGAAAAAATTGGTTTTCAAGCTTGCTCGCAATAAAAATTGCGAAACCAAGTGATATAAATGTTACCGTCACTAGAGGTATAAATAAAGCTTTATGAAGTTTAATGGTAAAAAGAAAACGGTTAGCCATATATACGAGCATGAACCAAAATAGAAAGTAAACCAGCAGGTCGATCATAAATTCTACAATAAAAACCTGGGAGGAAAGTGATGCATGAAAACCACGGCAAGTAAATATTAATGGAAAGCCATACATTATTTCATCTCTCCTGTCAACTACTAAAACATACCACCATTTTGTAAAAATTATGAAAGAAATGATAGTTAAAGGGAGAATTAATTTGAGAGTTAGTTTTTTCATAAATTAATTCGTTATAATCTATTAAAATTACAGATTTCTTTATTGCTGAATAGAACTACCATACCTACAAGTGAGTGACACAGCAGGACATGATAGTAGTACTAAAGCCTGCTACCTAGAATTTAAAATTCCATGTAACAGCAGGCAGTATCGGGAAAAGAGAAACCTGCCTTGCTTCCACTTTTAATGTACCATCATAGGGACTACCCGTTTGGTCGAAGTAAATAAAATATGGATTGTAACGACAATAAACATTATAAATACTAAACACCCAACTGCTTTGCACTTTTCTTTTTTTCTTGGGAACCGGCGTGTATGTGGCCGAAAGATCGATACGATGATATGCATCAAGACGATACTGATTCACTTTGCTGAATTCCTGCGTCAGCACTCCTTCTATAATATAAAAACGTTCGGGTAGTGTAGTGGCCGCACCGGTGCCATAAACGAATATGGCTCCGAATCTCCATTTTTTTCCCGGATCATAATTAGCCACGACACTCATATCATGACGGCGGTCATACCGTGCAGGGAATTTTTCACCGCCATTCAAATCAGGAAACTTCCGGTAGGTCCATGAAAGCGTATAACCGATCCAGCCATTTAGTTTGCCTCTTGTTTTATTAATGAAAAACTCTGCACCATAACTCCATCCATCACCAAAAACAAATTCCTCTTCGGGATCTTTTAATGATGGCGTATACCCTTCCGAGTACTCGACCTGGTTTTTCATTTGCTTATAATAAACCTCGACCGATGTCTCATATTTATTCTCCGCAAAATTCTTAAACAATCCCGCCGTGTATTGCCAGCTTATTTGTGGTTTTACAATATAAGTGCTCGGTACCCAAAGATCGGTGGGCAGGGTACTACCGGCATTACTTACCAAATGAATGTACTGATAGTTGCGATTGACAGCCGCTTTGATGGATGTCTCATCATTCAATGCATAACGGATAGTGATGCGTGGTTCAAAGCCGCCATAAGTTTTTACAGGCTCGAAGCTTTTATAGACTGTGCTGTCCAGTTTATTGCCATCAACATCTCTTACATATTTTGTATAAGGGCCGATCTGCGTAAAAGCACTCCAGCGAATACCATAATTGACTTTTATTTTATCACTGATCTCCCAATCATCCTGCACATATACTGCAAACTCACTTGCATACTTCTCGCTTTCATTATTGGGCTTAAAGATCACTGAGTCTTGTTTACCTGAGAGAATATTTGGAATAAATTTGTGATAAGTGTACAAGCCGCCAAATTTTATCTTATGCTGCGGCAAAGGGTAATAATCGAAATCAGTTTTCAGGTTGAGATCACGAATACCGGATGCCAATGAGAGCTCAAAATTATTTTGTGCTGCCTCGAACTTGAATTTATAATTATTATAAACCGCCGTGGTGTTTGCAAACAATCGTTTATTGAAAACATGATTCCATCTTAATGTTGCCGTACTGTTGCCCCATGGAATATTAGAACGGAAAGAACGCTTGACGTTATTGAAATCAAAAACATCTCTTCCGAAATAACCACTTAAATACAAACGGTCTTTTTCAGAAAATTTATAATTCACCTTTGCGTTTAGATCATAGAAATAATAACCGGAGCCATAAAAATCGCTGGTCTCTTTTACAAATGGTTTTACTAATGCATCTATATAAGTTCTTCTTGCAGAAACCATGAAGGAAGCTTTGTCTTTAACTATAGGTCCTTGTAATGAAAGTCGCGACGCAATCACTCCTATCCCGCCCTCTCCCTGGAATTTATTGATATTGCCATCTTTCATTGCTACATCAAGCACAGAAGAAAGGCGGCCGCCATACTGGGCAGGCATTCCTCCCTTTGTTAAAGATGTATTTTTAATGGCATCGGAATTAAAAATGGAAAAGAAGCCAAAGAGATGCCCCGTGTTATAAACGACTGCGTCGTCCAGCATAATAAGATTTTGATCTGGCCCACCACCACGAACATAAAATCCTGCATTCCCTTCACCGGCATTTCTTACGCCGGGCAATAACTGAATTGCCTTTAAAATATCCACTTCACCCATAAAGGCCGGAATATTTTTTATGCGATTGATCGAAAGATCGATCTTTCCCATTTCAGCATTCTTCACATTCGCATCACGACGGCGGCTTGCATAAACGATAACTTCAGTATTTACTGCAGATCTTGGAAGAAGATCAAAATTGAAAGACTTATCCGCATCGAAAATAAATTCAATCGTTTTTTGTACGTAAGAAACATGAGAGATGCTGAGTTGGTAAGTTCCTGAATCAAGTGTGATGGAATAAAAACCGTATTGATTACTTGTCACTCCTTTTCCCAGGCCATTGATCGTGATGGTTGCGCCGATGATCAATTCGCCGGAAAGACTATCACGAACATAACCATTGAGAGTTACTCTGCCTGACGGTGAACCAGACTTGTTTTGTGCAAAAACAAGAAGCGGGATAAGGCTTAATAAAATAACTACTGTTTTCTTAAACATAGATCCATTAACAAACGAATTAATTTCCCGCTGGGTTCGTCACATAATTTACCGAATCTCTCGTGGCGCCGCAGGTGAGCATCGCTTTTCCATACTTCGGATCATGCAGACCGAGATAAGGATTGCGGCGCTTTTTATTGTCGCCCTCTGTGCTTAACCAAAATGCCGAAGATTCATAATTGTTCAAAGCCATCGGGCATTCCTGGTAAAAAACTTTAGCTCCGTCATATTTTACTATGCGTAACAGATCAAACAGCTGTTGTGATAACATGTTGAGTGATTCTCTTTTTTCATAGATCGCTGTATCGGCCTGCATTCCGATGATCTCTGCTTTGATCGATTCCCACTGACCTTGAACAGTTGGATAGATGGCAGAGTCCTTTTCCATTTCTTGTATGCGAAGACTATCTATGGAAGTTTTAAGTTCAGCTAATGATGTGTTGATCTTTTGCGTGTCCCAGTTTACAAAAGATTCGGTAAGGGCATAATAAGAATTCATTGCATTGCTCATCGATTCATTAAAGCCACTGCTGTGTTTGCTTACGGTTAGCCCCTGAAGTTGAGGCCCATTATCTCCCCTTTTTTTAGGGAAAATAAATTTCCAACCAATAACCACAATAATTGCGAGAATAATACCTATAATAGCCAGCAAAGGTCTTTTCATCAGGAAAAATTTATTTGCAAAGATAATTGTCAATCATTTGAGTTGCTAATACTTTATTTTTGCAAACTTGTTAAAAACGTGAACGGTAAATTGCGATGATGAGTAAGGCAATTGTCTTATTTAATCACAACTGACCACTCACAACTCACAATTCACAGCTATGCTCGCAGGACTTACTAATGTGACTTTTGAATTTGGTTCCCGTGCACTCATACAGAATGCTACATGGCATATACAACCGGGTGAAAGAATTGGCTTGATCGGGTATAACGGTACCGGCAAATCAACGATCCTCAAATTATTTGTTGGTGAATATCTACCATCAGCCGGGACTGTTGAGAAAACCAAGAATACTTCTATCGGCTATCTGCACCAGGATCTTTTAAGTTTTGATACCAATGACTCCATTTTTGAAGTAGCACTCAGTGCATTCGAAAGGGTGCAGCAGTTAGAAAAAGAAATTGAGATCCTTGGAAAAGAATTGGAAAAAACCGGTGATGAAAAAACTTTGCATGATTACACCGATAAACTTCATGAATTAGAAACACTCGGGGGTTATAATATTCATCATAAGACAGAAGAAATATTACAGGGACTTGGATTTGCTAATGCAGATCTGAAAAGACCCTATAAAGAGTTTAGCGGTGGCTGGAGAATGAGAGTATTGCTTGCAAAAATGATTTTGCAACAACCCGATCTATTATTATTGGATGAACCTACTAACCACCTCGATCTTCCTTCCATCGAATGGCTGGAAAAATATTTGCTGAGTTACCCCGGTTCGGTCGTTATAGTAAGCCACGATAAATATTTCCTGAACAGGATGGTGACAAAGATCGTAGAGCTTTACCAGCAACAGCTCCATATTTACTCCGGCAATTATGATTTTTATGAGAAAGAAAAAGCAACACGCATGGAGCTGATGCAAAAGGCTTACGAAAATCAACAGGATTATATACGACAGAATGAAAGACTGGTAGAACGTTTCCGTGCGAAAGCAAGTAAAGCAGCCATGGCGCAAAGTCTTATTAAAAAATTGGATAAGCTTGACCGTCTTGAAGAACCTGAATTAGAAAGACCCAATATCAGGATCAATTTCCGTCTTGATAAAACACCGGGAAAGGTGTTGGTCGAATTAAATCATATTACAAAAGCATTTGGTGAAAACCTGATCGTAAAAAATTCGTCGGCAGAAATAGAACGTGGTGATAAGATCGCATTGATCGGCGCCAACGGAAAAGGTAAATCCACATTGTTGCGAATCATTGCCGGCACCGAGTCATTTGAAGGCAATAGAAAATGGGGACATAATATTGAAGAGAGTTTTTATGCACAGCACCAGCTAGAAGCATTGGATGTGAATCATACAGTGATAGAAGAGATGATGCAGGCTGGTAGCCAGAAAACTGAGCTTGAACTCAGAACATTACTTGGCTGTTTTCTTTTCAGCGGAGATGATGTGGAAAAGAAAATAAAAGTATTAAGTGGTGGTGAAAAAGCAAGAGTTGCATTGGCCAAAACAATTATCAGTAAAGCAAACTTTCTCCTGCTGGATGAGCCAACCAATCACCTTGATATGCACAGTTGCGAATTGCTGATAGAATCATTGAATAAATATGAAGGAACTTTTGTGCTGGTGAGTCACGACAGGTATTTCGTTTCTAAAACTGCTAATAAGATCTGGGAAATTGTAGATCATGAAATAAAAGAATTTAAAGGGGGATACGAAGAGTATGTAGCGTGGAAAGAAAGAATGCAGTCAGCAGGCCGCAGTCAACAGTCAGCAGTTAAAAGCTCTGAGTCGAGAGTTCAGAATCGGGAGTCGGGAAATAAGAATCAAGAGTCAAAAAAATCAAATTTTAAGGAAGCCCCCAAACCACAAACCACATCGCCGATAAATAAAGAACATAAAAAGGAATTGCAGAAGCAACAAAGGATCTTTCAGCAGTTAGAAGAAAAGGTTGCCTTGCTTACAAAACAAAAAAATGAATTGGAAGCTGCACTGACCGATCCGGCTACTTATTCCGATAAACAAAAATTTCTACTAGCTGAAGCCGCGTATAATAAAGCCGCTGCAGATCTTAAACAATTGAATAAAGAGTACGAACAGGTATTTGAAAAAATAATGGAACTTGAAGCGCGGCAGGATTAAATATTTTAACCACGTGAGGCAGAATTCGCGTCACCCCGTCTCTTTGTGCCTCTGTGGTTTTTTCTTAACTTTTGCTTTCAAATGAGTCCTGCATGAAGCCCCACCTATTCCTTTCAGCATTTGTTTTGTCGGCTGTTATTTTATTCGCCTTTCGTTTTAACGAAAAGCAAAAGATATCTTCCTTTAATCTTACTGAATTCAAAAAGAAGAATACAATTGGTTGCGGTCCTGATTGGGATAAATTAAAAGACTGGCTTGAAGAGGCAAACATCCCCCCTATTCCAGGTGCCGGGATTTATAAATGGAAGATTTCTACAAAGAGTGACAGTGCCCAATTTTATTTTAACCAGGGGATTAATATGTATTATAGCTTTCACATTATTGAAGCAATGGCCTCATTTAAGAAAGCGGTAAAGTTTGATGAGAATTCCCCGATGCTGCATTGGGCACAAGCATTGGCTTATGGCCCTAACATCAATGATTTTGGATATACCGCATCACCGGAAGCATTAGCAGCCAGTGGCAAAGCAATAGAGCTTTCAGCAAGATGCCCAGAAAAAGAAATGGCATTGATAGAAGCACAACGGGTTCGTTATTCGTACGACTCTTCTCAAACAAGAGCGATGCTTAACCAGCTGTATGTTGATAAAATGAAAGAAGCATATGAAAAATATCCCCGTGATGCGGATGTTGCCACTTTATATGCTGATGCAATGATGCTTCAGCATCCATGGGATCTGTGGAATATCGATGGCACTCCTAAACCGTGGACACCATTGATAAGAGAGGTGATAGAAAAAATATTGGGAAAAAATCCAATGCATCCCGGCGCGAATCATTATTACATTCACGTAATGGAACCATCACCCTATGCAGCGAAAGCATTACCAAGTGCTGATCGTCTAAGTAAAACAAATCCCGGTCTTGCGCATGTCGTGCATATGCCTTCGCATATTTATTTGCGTACTGGTTTATATAATAAAGGTGTTGATGTAAATGTGAATGCCGTCAATAGCTATAAAAGATCGATCCCTCTATATGCACCGGTAACCGGCGCTGATTTCCTGTACATGATTCATACCCTTCATATGAAAACGAATAACGCAATGCTCGCAGGAAATTATAAAGTATCTGAAACCGCTGCATTTGAAACAAGAATTAGCATCCTCCCTGATTATCTTTCCTTCCCGGCACCATTGGGAAATGTTGTTCAATACATTTATATGACGCCTGTTTTAGTCTATGTCCGTTTTGGTAAATGGAATGAAATACTTCAGCAACCAAAACCCGCTGCTTCCCAGGTTTATGCAACTATACTCTATCATTTTGGAAGAGGGATGGCCTTCTCCGCTCAATCAAGAATGACTGAAGCAAAAAATGAACTGGCAGCGATGAACTCACTGATGGCCGATACAAGTCTTACCATTCCCTTTACGCCATTTTCTGCGGCTATAGATGGAGCAGTTGTTGCATCAAAACTTTTGTCTGGAAGTATCGCATTGAGATTAGGACAAACGAATGAGGCTATTACAGATTTTACAAAAGCAGTAAGTGTTGAGCAGACCATGGTTTACAATGAACCCCGTGATTGGTTATTAAATCCAAAACAATGGCTGGGCAGAGCTTATTTAACAGCTGGTGATGGATCTAATGCCGAAAAAACTTTTCAATCAGATCTGCAAAACAATAATGAAAATGGCTGGGCCTTATATGGGTTGAACAAAGCGCTGCTGATGCAAAAAAAATATAATGAGGCTGCCCCGGTATTGACAAGATTTAAAACTGCTTTCGGCAAGGCAGATATAAAAATTACATCCCCTGTTTATTGGTAAATTTTTTTATCATTTTTTACCCCTTACAATAAATGGCACGGTTTAAGCGGGATAACTATTTTCTTAACCGAAAGGTTGTTGGGAAATATTTCCCCTTGAAAACGTTTACAAGCTCCTCTCTACTTGAGTTTTTTTTCATCTCAAAACAAATTAACTATGAACAAAAGAATTAACCAACTGCTTGCAATACCATTGATGGTGCTGTTTTTAATTGTTTCGGTAACAGCCTGTAAACAAAAAACCAGCGACGCCGATCTTAAAACGGCCGTTGATAAAGCTATCGCTGCAAATTCTAGCCTCTCCGGCGCTTATACTGATGTAAAAGATGGAGTGGTCACACTTACCGGCGAGGTAAAAGATGATGCAGCAAAAACTTCAGCAGAAGAAGCGGCTAAAGGAGTTAATGGCGTGAAATCTGTAGTCAATAATTTAACAGTAACTCCTCCACCTGCTGCACCCGTTGTAATAACGGCTGACGATCCGTTAAAAGCCAGCGTGGATGCTGCGATTAAAAACTATCCCGGTGTATCAGCTACTATCAAGGATGGTGTTGTTACTCTTACCGGAGAAATCAAAAAAGCCAATCTTCAAAAACTGATGATGGCTTTGCATGCATTAAAGCCAAAGAGTATTGACAATACCCAATTAACCATAAAATAAAGGAGGTATCTATGGCATTAAAAGAC
The DNA here is from genome assembly GCA_035764525.1 of Chitinophagaceae bacterium. Classification (GTDB taxonomy): domain Bacteria; phylum Bacteroidota; class Bacteroidia; order Chitinophagales; family Chitinophagaceae; genus VBAS01. The sequence goes on from DASTZB010000037.1 coordinate 8,658, forward strand.
AAATACAATCAATTGGTAAATGCGGCCAATGCAGCCGGCGTGACCAACCTCCAGGTGAGGGAACAGGACAATGTACTTTATATAGATGGTGTCGCTCCATCAAATGATGTAAAACAAAAACTATGGGATCTATATGGAACGATAGATCCCAATTATCGTTCGGGTGACGTGATCATGAATATTTCTGTAGCAAACAGTAACGGAGGCACAAAAGAATATACAGTTGTAAAAGGAGACAGTCTTTCAAAGATCGGTAAACAGCTGGGAGTAAAATGGAAAGATATCTATGAGGCAAATAAAGATCAGATCAAAAATCCTGATCATATCGAGCCTGGTTGGAAACTAAAGATTCCCGGTTAATAATAATTTATGAGTCCCGCCCAGGCGGGGCTTTTTTCATTAGCCACTTACCGTTTTGGATAATATTCAAAAATTAGGGACACTGAACAAGCAGTTGTTTCATCAACAGGATCTTTATAAGAAAGCAACAGTTTTATATTTCTTCTTGAAGAGGTCATCTCCTTATCCTTTTCATAAAAATAACTGGACTTACCGGATTCCTCTTTAGATATTTTATAAACATGGCTAGAAGCAAACTCCTCTTTTAATTTTCTAAAGAACTTTTTATAAAAATCCCTGAACTCAAGCCGGGTGCCTTTGTAATAAGCATCGGTATAATAAAAAATGAATTCTACGTTTCTTCCATAGTCTTTGATCTTCCCTTTTTCTCCGCAAATACTGAATTCAGAAAAATATGTTTTTACCAATGAAACTTTATCTTCTTTGGATTTGAATTTCTCTACAATGTTATCAAAGGAATGATTGACTTCGGTAAGTTCCCTATTGATTGTATAACAATGAGGCAGTTCTTTTGTTTGGGCAAAAATTAAATCAGGAATAAATACACATGCCGATATGAGAAATAGCTTTTTCATACAACAATATTTAGCGAAAGTATTCTATTCCCGGTTCCTGAAATTTAACTACAAAGTATTATTTATTACTTTTCAGAAATTGTCTTTTTATCCCGTAGGGATGAAATATTGGTAGAATAAAATACATTTCATTACGGCACTCCATAAGAGTGTAACACTGTTTAAAAAAACTTCGACCCCTCACGGGGTCGTTATCCTTATTATTATCTTTTTTGTTCGATCGATATTTGACCCCACGGAGTCATGTGGAAATGTAATCAATTAAGAAGCAGGGCTCATTCCCTTCACAAAATCACTCACCAGATAACTAACCAATTTTCCGCTAGTAGCATCAGTCCTTCCATCACTTAATCTTGTGGCGCCTTCGCAAATATGGAGATAAGCAGGTTTGCTTTGAGCCGCAGTAAATGCAATATACTGCCGCGCATGATTTGGCAAAATACCAACCGGCGTCATAGCGCTGCTCAGTGTATGTTCTATGCAATCAATATCAAGATCTATCCCGGTCAATGTATCTTCAGTGAAATCTGTAGCATGAGCAACAGCCTGTATAAAATTTCTTTTCTCATGTACAAAAATATCCTCGTAAGTAAGAATATCAATAAAAGGATTATTTACAATATCGATCCATACATTTTGGGGCAGGTAGTTCTCATGCAGACCTACAATACAATATTTTTGAAGATAACCATCCTCTTCAGCATAACGGAATGCATTGCCACTATGTCTTCCTTCCATCGGGCGATAATCTGAATGTGCATCTAGATTAATGCAATTGATCTGTGCCAATGGAATAACACCCGCTTTATGCCAACCTTTCGCCGTTCCTTTTATTAATGGATAAGTATTATTATGTCCGCCACCGATAACAATGGGGATCTTTTTTGCTTCTGTGACCATCTTTGCCAGTTGCTCCACTTCATCATCCACCTTATTTACTGCATGACGATAGGCTTCTATTTTTTCATCATTGGTTCTCGCGGTAGTATCGATCAGGTATTGAATATCGCCGAAATCAAAATGACCAAGCAGCAACACTTCTGCCCCATCAAAAAAATCATTGCTTTGGATATTTAAGAATGATTGCAAAAAAGGTATCCATAAAGTATCTGTTCCGCCAATTCCTAAATTTCCTTTTGCGCCCAGGTCTTCCGGCACACCAAACAAAACATATTTCGCAGTTGATGTTGCTAATGATCCTGCAAGATCACTTGTATCCTGGATCACCTGTAATCTTTCACCAAGCTTTGTTTCAAAGCGCCTGATCCTTGTCAGTGATAAAACATCCTGCTTGTTGTAGATCTTTAAATGAAGCATTGAGTTCTGCTTCTTTGCTGGCTCAATTGCTTCTTTTACATTTTGTTTTTCCATACTTCAGATTTGGTCCTTTAAAGCTATTGATTTTTTCGAAGCAACCTCACAGTGACCTTTTTGAACCTCGGGGACACAGGGAAACACTGTGACTCTCCGTGCCATTGTGTCTCCGTGGTTTAAAAGAAAAACCGGCCAATAAAAAAGCCGGTTAAAAAATGTTATTAGCAATTCATCTAATGTTCTCTTATATCGGATGCGCCTGACGCCATGTCTTTAGGATCCATATATATCCAATGCTCCACAGCCTTACCATCTTTGAACTTTGATATTTCAACCATTGTCATATTCCGGCCTGTCACCTTTGACCATGTCATTACATAATCATCATCTGCCAATTCCCTGATCGTCTCTGATTTCATTTCGCCCATTTGCTCACGGTATCCCTTCATTGCTGCCACGATATTATCCAACCCACTCACATCGCCAGTTTCACCACTATGATCTACTGCATCTGCTGCGATATAATCACCCATTTTGTTAAAATCGCCGGCTTCAAAAGCCTTCATGATAGCATCATTCACTTCTTTGTTCTTTTTTGCTGTAGCAGACATGCCAGCATTTGAATTACATCCGATAAGGCTGTTCAAAATAACAACCGCAAGAATGAAAAATAATTTACTCATAAAAATGGTTTTAGGTTTAATTGAGTTGTTAAGGTAAAGAAATTATTAAAGGATACACCTATTTTTTAAGCACCTGCTTTAAGTGTTGTTGGGTCGGGACGACTGGGATTCTTTCACTCACCTTGAGTTTTGTCGTGTCGGACGCCTGGGACTCTTTCAACCACTTTGAGTTTGTCATGTCGAGACGGCTGGTATAAGATATATTCATCAGTTGTAAAAATAGTCGAGACATCTCAGAGGCCGACGACTCTAAGATGTCTCTCTGAAATTATTTTCTCATGTATAATCAAAAAAGTTGGCTCGCCTTGACAAGATCCGAAGAGGTAGATTTTTCATTATTCAATCTAACATCATACCCCTATCTTCTCATTCACGATCTTCAATATCTCTTCCTCCTTAGCCTTAGCCTTATCCTCGATCTCTTTCCCCTTCTTCAGCACTTCTGCAACAAAGGCAGCATCATCAAATCCACTTACATTGATCCGCACATTCATAAAAGCGCCCATCACCGCACTGCGGGCACACAGCGCACCAACGCCAGCATCCGAAACACTATTCGGATTACCAACTTCTGCCATAGCTTTTATTACTTCCATACTATCATAAGAAATCTTCATTACTTTAAAAGGAACTTCGATTGCAGTCTTTGTCGCATCATTGATGGCTTGCTTACGAGCCGCTTTCTCTTCGTCTGTTCCCTTTGGCAAACTCATTGCATTCATGATTCCATTAAATGCTTTTGTATCTGCATCAACCAACCGCAGCAATTCATCTTTATATTGCTGACCTTTCTCTGCCCAGTTACTAAACTCTTCCCATCTATCATCCCAACCTTTTTTATGTGATGATAAGTTAGCGACCATTGTTCCCAATGAAATACCGAGAGAACCAATATAAGCAGCAATGGAACCACCACCCGGCGCAGGGCTTTCACTTGCTGTCACATCAGCAAAATCATTTAGCGGCATATTCACTAAGCGGCTGTCATTTTTATCTTGTAACATATATTCAATAATTTTTTCTTCCGGTTTAAAAGGAGCCAATTCATCAAGCCCCATTGATATAATGGCGATTCGCAACAATTCTTTTTCCGACACACCCTCCGAACGTTTTTGTTTTCGCAAAAAATATTTGCCGGCATCAAGCATCGCTTTTAATGGAATCAATCCAACCAACTCGGAGCCAGTAACACGAATACCCCGGGCTTCTGCTTTCTTACAAACTTCATCAAAAGCAATATGCACTGGCGTTATATTTATGTTGGTAAGATTGATGCTTATCTGTGCAATACCATATTCTTCAATAAACCACCCGATAGCCTTCACCGCTTTCAAACTCCCGGGAACAGTTTTCAATTCTCCACTTTCATCTTTCACTTTCCTCCCCGCTTCTCTAACATCAAAAGCAATTGCATTAGCTCTTCTTGTCGATGTCGTATTAAGATTAACATTATAGGCTACCAAAAAATCTCTTGCACCGATGACGGTGGCGCCACGTTTAGCATCAAAGACCGACGGGCCAAAATCAGGTTTGAATTCAGCGATCTTTTTAAAAAATCCTTCATACTCACCTGCACGGATAACAGAAAGATTGCTGCGGCTTTTATCAACCTGTGCTTCTTCATATAAATAAACAGGGAGTTGCAGTTCTCTGCCTACTCTTTCTGCTAAACGTTGTGCCCATTCCACTGTTTCTCCCATCGTGATATTGGCAACAGGAATAAGCGGGCATACATCGGTGGCGCCCATACGTGGATGCTCACCTTTGTGATCACGCATATCAATTAACTCACCGGCTTTTTTAATCGCTTTGAATGCTGCTTCAACAACTGCTTGCGGGTTACCAACAAAAGTTACAACGGTGCGGTTCGTAGCCTTGCCCGGATCCACATTCAACAATCTTACACCTTCTACTCTCTCTATTTCGTCAGTGATCTGTTTAATGATATTCATATCCCGCCCTTCGCTGAAATTGGGAACACATTCGATGATCTGCTTCATGTCCATGCTGCTAAGATATTGGATTGATGCATATGTTGAATTTTGAATTATGAATGTTGAATCAAGAATTAGAATGTCCAGCCAGAAAATTTAATTTTAATAGCAGAAATCATCCTTTATGCAAAACAATGAAACCAACGGAGCTCCTTCACATGTTGAACCCATACTGGCGGTAAAAGATATTACGGAGACGATCGAATACTGGCATGATGTATTGGGCTTTCCAGATAAATGGACATGGGGTGAACCACCTAATTACGCAGGTGTAAGCTGGAACAGTACATCCATTCAATTTTCTCTTGATCCTGGCCTTGCAACTGCTTCAAAAGGAAATGCAATATTTATCAGGGTAAAGAAACTCGAAGAACTATACCGCTATCATCAACAGAAAAATGCCGTGATCGTTGAAGCTTTGGAAAACAAACCATGGGGAATGGCAGGTTATACAGTAAAAGAGATCAATGGCTATTATATCATTTTTGCCGGGGCAATGATAAGGGAGAAAAAACAAATGGATAGTGAATCGTCCTCAACTGTAAAGATCATTTCAAGAATACCGACAGTAGAAGAATACCAGCATCTCGCCTCTTCAGTCGGTTGGCATTTGTATAAGAGTACGGCCACAGTTGAAAAACTTTTAGCAGCACCAATATTTGGCCTGGTAGCTGAAGATGAAAACAAAGTAATCGGGTGTGTTCTGTTATTAAGCGACCACGCAAGTTTTTATTATGTAAAAGACCTGATCGTTCATCCGGACTGGCAGGGCAAACAGGTTGGCACTGCACTAATGAAAGAACTGACCGGCTGGTTGCAAAGCAATGCCGCCAATAATGCATTAGTAGCATTGATCACCGGCGAAGATCTTTCTTCCTTTTATCAGCAGTTTGGTTTTGCCCCTGCATTTTGTATGGTGAATTATATTCAGCGAGATAGAAAGTAATATAGAAACTTACTCTGACGAACTATCGGTTTAACTAAAAGAATTTGATTGCGGCGGAGTCTGCCATAAAGAATTTACAAAGAAACAAAAAAGTTACGAGTAGCCGCTATTACTTGCCATTGGCGCGGACGCCAACGAATGCTGAGAGTTTTGTTTTTAAAACATTTTTGAGTATGTAACAATTCTTAAGAATTGGTGTCTAAAGCGTAAATCATTTCATAACTATAAAACGCTATTATGAATATTAAAAAATTACTCCTGATTGCTTCATGGCTGCTTATACTTACGTACAGCGATGCGCAGAATACCGAGTTAAAAAATATAAAATATGATTCAGCCTTAGCTAAGAGATCAGGAGCCGACGCCAGGGGCATGAAAAGATACGTCATCGGACTATTAACTGACGGTTCCATACATGTCAGCGATTCGGCAGAAAACATGCGGATGCAGGTTGCCTTATTAAAAAATATTGAGCGTATGATCGATGAAGGTGTGTTGATACTTGCCGGACCCATTCTCGGAAACCAGAGACAAAAAGGAGTACTTATTTTTAATGTATCTTCTGTTCCTGATGCAAAAAAGCTTATGGAATCTGATGCCGCTGTTAAAGCTGGAGTTTTTGAAATCGAATATTATCCCTGGTTTGCCTCGGCGGCACTTACAGAGATACCGCGGCTTCACAAATCCATTGAAAAGATCCGCATATCCGAATGATTTCATGACTGAGTCTTTATCTTCCCACAGGATTTCAATATGCTGACAAAAGAAACTGTTTTCACATCGCTTTACGATTCGTACTGGGAGAAAATAGTAAGGCTATGCCTGGCTTATACCGGTAATTATGAAGAAGCAAAAGATCTGGCGCAGGAAAGTTTTTTGAAAGCCTGGCAGCATATAGAAAAATTCCGCGATGAATCCGCTATTTCCACATGGATCTACCGCATTGCGGTAAATACCTGCCTCACTCACCTACGCTCATCCAAAAGAATGTCTGCAACCGAATTAACTGAAGTGAAAGAATTCCAATTGAGCAGTGGTGTTGAGGACAATGAAAAGCTCAGGCTGCTTTATAAGATGATTTCACAATTACCTGAACTCGAACGTCTGCTAATTACATTGGTTCTTGAGGAAGTTCCTTATCCCGTGATCAGTGAGATACTGAACATCAGCCAGGGAAATCTAAGAGTGAGAATACACAGGGTAAAGCAATCTTTAATTCAATTATTCAACCAGTATGAGTGATTTTGAAAACATAAGAGAATTATGGGTACGTCACTCTGTGCAGGGTAAGCCAGAGAGCAGCCTTATATTAAAAGCTATCAAAAGAAAGAAGAGGCAGGCGGAAAAGACACAACTCATGCCGGGAATTTGCCTGCTTCTAATTGGGTGCTGGCTATTGCGCACGGGATTTTTTTCAAGTTTGCATTATCAATACCAGATTTCGAGTGTCGGCCTGGTGTTTATGGCACTGGTTCCTGTATTGCAGGGTGTTGTTCATCTCTACCTTTTTCTAAGACTGATTGGTTTAAAGATCAGTGATGTTCCTGGTAGTTATATCCGGAGGTGGGAACGTTATTACCATTTCCGAAACATCATCATCAGGATCAATCCTCCTGTTTATTTTGTGTTGCTCAACGTAGGGATTGTTCTGAATATTATTGAAATGTTGCGCTATTACAGTTTCGAATCACGAATAATTATCATAATCACCTACCTCGGGCTGATATTATTTGCTTACCTGTTTTTTGGAAGGAAAAGAATCCAAAAAGAACGAACAGAATTGAATGAGATCATCAGCAATCTGAAAAAAATTCAAAAGCAGATTGAGGATACCAATTTCTGATTTTCGCTTTTCAATGACTTTTTGCTTAAGTGGTGTCCCCGCCAACTTACCCAAGTTCGGCATTAGAAATGATGCGGCCAGACTCCGTAGCAAGCAAGCAAAAATTTACGGAAAGATTTTATGAATCTATCTTTAGTATTGAATTAAATCGATGGATCATCCTTTCATCATTACAAACAAACAAATAAAAGCCGAGGCAGACCATCTGCTTTATGAAAAAGGTTTGTATAATCTCTTGCGGAAATATGGTGAGCCTCATATTTCAGGCAGTTATGACCTGAACTTAATGACATGGCGAGACCTGGATATTTATCTTCAAGTAACTGAAGAAAATGAAAATGATTTTTTTCTTTTGGGAGCTGATATTAATCTATCACTTCAACCAATAAAAATGCATTTTAGAAACGAATTGATAGCTAAAACTCCTGGCTTACCACTGGGATTATATTGGGGAGTTTATTTAGGAAATGAAAGAACAGGCGCATGGAAGATCGATATTTGGTATATGAGAAGCGTTGAGTGCAAAAGATTATTAGAATATTGTGCAGTATTAAAAGAAAAGGTCACACCAGAAGCTGCAGTTGATATTATGAATATAAAATCACAATGCTGGTCCGATCCTCAATACCGTAAATCTTACACAAGTTCTGATATTTATCAAGCAGTGTTAGAAAGAGGCATCCGCACTTTTGAAGACTTCAGAAAGAGTTATCAATAAAATGACTTTTCACACAGTTGTTGATATGCAGCCCAGCTATTACTCAATAGTAAAAGAAAGCTTAATTGTATTCTGCATTTATAACTTCAACCTGGTGCGTGTCCGTAAAAAAACTACGCCCCAAATGCGTGTCCCCACGCATCGGAACGTATAATTTGAGTGTGATGGGTGAAGGCATCGTCATAACGATGCGGGCATCACGGCATCCTTAGTTCTTGCGTCCTCACGTGGTCTTGCCCTGAAGACTTTACAGCAATCAAAAATGATGAGGGCAGACCCCGTGATTTACTCTTCCTTCTTAGCTTCAATTATTTTGTCTTTGTTTTCTTTTTGGGTACAGCTGCCTCTTGTTTATTTGTTTTTACTTCTGTTGTTGTCTTTTTACCTGTAGCTGTCTTGCTTTTGGTCTTTGTACCGTGTGAAACTTTTTGATGCGGATGTGTTACGTTATGAACCTTATCGGTTGGTGTAGTTACAGGTTTAGTTTTTGTTTCCTGTGCTTTCACTGATATTGCTGTTACTGTTATAAAAAACAACAACATTGAAATGATCTTTTTCATAATATTCTTTTTTAAAACAACAACACAAAATCGTACCAACAAAGGTCGTCCCATGTTAATCGGTGGTTAATGCAAGCCTGCTTTCCGTAGGGGGTTAAAGAAGTTATTTGGACCTGTGTTACCAAGTCCTGTATTTAAAACTTTAGTACCTTTTACAAATAGAGATAAAGACAGTAAGTATTTCTAAAATCAAACCCAAATGTTTATGAAAAAGATTCTATATGTTATCGCCTGTGTTTTTATTTTTTCTTCCAAAATTAATGCACAGCCTTTTGCTGACCTCAAAGCACAAATGGTACAAGACTGGGAAAGAGCCAAAGCCTATACGATCGAGTATCTTAACGCTATGCCTGCGGACAAATATTCTTATAAACCTAATGATAGCGTAAGAAGTTTTGCGGGGCACATGTTACATCTTGCAACTGTGAATACATATTTAATGTTTATTGCGAATGATCAACTACCACCATCCTGGCTTTCGAGGGAAATGCAAAACCGGCCATCTGCTCAAAATAAAGATTCAGTAGTGTACTATGTACTTGCCAGCTATGATTTCGCAATCAAAGCGGTCCGAAATTCAGATACAAGCAAGTGGACTGAAATAAAAAAACTTAACTATGGTGCAGATGTCTCGGCAACAAGGTTTGCGTTAATGAATAAAGCATTCGAACATCAAACGCATCATCGTGGACAAACCACCATTTACATCCGGATGCTGGGAATAAAGCCACCCCAAGAAAGATTGTTTTAAAAGGGAAAGATAACCGGGATTTTCTAACTCTTATTCGTGATTAACTGCTATTGGTTGTTAGTGGGCCTTCACACAAAGCACAGCCGCATACCAACACCGGAGTAAAAGCGAAAATTGTCCTATCTTTTATTTACAATTTTGCAATATGAAAAAAATCATATTCTTCTTTCTCACCATTTTAATTGTTGACAAACTCATGGCACAAACAACAACCCAAAAAACCGCAGCAGAAAACCAACCAACTATTGCCATTCTCGATGGTTTTGCAAATGCTTTTAATGCTCATGATGTAGATCGCATCTTATCATACATGACAGATGATTGTGTGTTCGAAGCATCTGCAGGTCCCAACGTCGATGGTGAGAGATTTGCTGGAAAGGACGCAGTAAAAAAAGCTTTTGAAGATGTGTTCAAAAGCTATCCCGATGCACATTGGGGCAATGTCCGGCATTTCATATCCGGCGAAAGGGCAGTTTCAGAATGGACATTTACCGGAACAAAACCGGATGGAAGCAAAATTGAAGTGATGGGCTGTGATCTTTTCACATTCCGTGATGGAAAAATCTCAATTAAAAACTCTTATAGAAAAAACCGCCCTCCAAGTCCAAAATCATAATTCCGTCTACCTGAGATCTTACCCACAAAAATTTATAAAGCAATAGAAAAGTTGTGGACAGACCCCGTGACTAGTGTACTCCTTTAGTTACTTGTTGTGTTCAAGAAATAAAAGAAAATTTAATTGTTTTCCTGAGTTTTCCGTATAACCATAACATGTGTAACGCATAAAGCTTTGAAAAGCTTTATGCGTTGTTGCACCCGGAGGCAGCCATTTTATTCAGCAACCTTACAGTTTTATTTAAAGACTAACAGTACCCTCTAAAACTTCTTCAGCACCAGGCATAAAAAGTGAACCGCCACCTCTTAAGTTTTGATAAGCACCTGTACCACCCAGCACAGTCCATCTCCCATTAAGAGTTTGCATATTGCAAAGCATACGGATGGTAATTGTACCTTGTGGTAGTGTAAGAATAAAAGTACAATGCAAGGCCATTCCAAAAACTTCTGTTGGCATTACGTAAGTTCCTGAAGCATTTATCGCCCCTGTCAATTGTACATTTCCAACATAATTGACATTGTCGGTCGTAGTAGTATTTGAAGAGGTAATTAAAATGGATGCTGCACTATTAAAGTTTTGAGCTTTTGATAGCGTTGCCGAAGGGGCTGTGTTAAAACTGCTCATCATAAAGAAGGAGATCATGCATGTCGCAATGATGGAAATAGAAATGATTGATCTTTTCATTTTATTTTTTTTAGTGGTTAAAAAATAATTCTTTATAATTCCGTAGAGTGTCCGAAGTTTTAAAGGGAATGAAAGTGTGGCGTAGTCTTCTTTAAGAATTAAGGGAAGGAGATAAATAAAAACCAATCGGAGTAAATAAAAGCCATTCAGAGAAAACGCCCCAATACCTGGTTATTAAACTTAAGATAAATCTTTTATTTAAACTAATAAATTTTTTTCTCATGTGGTCCCTCGGGTGATTAAGTAATATTGGTTGTTGGTGGATCTTTGCACAAAGCATAGCCGAATACCAACACCGGATAAATGATTAGCTTGGATTCTTCATGGCACCGGGGCTTGCCAAAATCTTTTCTTCTGTTTTGTTATTTGTTCATTGGCAAGACCGCGGGCGGACACAAACACAGTTCGCATACTTCAATTTGAATACAGATAATAAGACATTTTCCGTCTGGCCGGGGGATCTTTCCATGGAGTGACAAATAAAAGAAAATTGCGGGCCGACCCTGGCGCAATTACCCTCCTGTCCCTAGTCCGTCTTTTGCAGATAAATGTTTTCTGCAATACTTTCTAGCAGGCAGTATAATCCCCTTCTACTTTTGTCTTTCAGACAATTATTTCAATAAAATGCTTTCTGCCCGATATTTCTTACTAATAGCCCTGAATGATGTCCATTTTCATTACCTCCGTTTGTCATTAGATTATAACAACAACTCTAAACAATCAGTTATGAAACTAAAATTAATACTACCTTCTTATGTCCTGTTTGCACTGGCAGCATTAACGATGATTGCTTATGCCTTTACGTTCAAACCAAAATTCCTGAAGACAGAAAAATTAAAACCTGTAAATATGAGTGAGCCAATTGTTTTTTCAACCTATCTCCTTTTTGATGGCACCTGCAAGGAAGCCATGGAATTTTATAAATCCTGCTTTGGCGGGGAACTAAGCATGACAAGTGTTGGCGAGTCACCAATGAAAGTGATTTTCCCAGAATCAATGCATAAACGGGTGGTGAATGCGAAATTAGTGAGCGGAAATGTCAATATTTCAGCGTCCGACTGGCTACGCCCTTCCGAAACACCTGTGCAGGGAAATACTGTTTGTCTTTATTTAAGCGGAGGTACGTACAGTGAGATCAAAAGTTTGTTCGACAAACTCTCTCATGATGCAACAATTACTGACCCACTCAAGGAAGAAGCATTTGGTGTATATGGAGCATTAAATGATAAGTTTGGGTTACGGTGGATGTTTCATACAGCGAAAAAAGATTAGAGCAAAGATAATTCCTGTGCCCTGGTTGTACATAATTAAACAAATAAAAATCATAACAGTTGGCCTGAGTTTGTAAGCCGCATT
>DASTZB010000038.1:0-3087 GCA_035764525.1 Chitinophagaceae bacterium
AGTGAAGCATCTTCTTCAATTAATGGATGATACTGACCGGTCAGATAATATCAATGATATACAGTTATTGGAATTACACAATCTTTTGCAAGAGTATTTTAAAAAATAAATCATGGAAGAAACAGTTTTTCAGCAAAGAACAGATCTTACAAGATTGAATGAAGCCGTGAATGCAATTCGGGATACGATAGGTAAGGTGATTGTGGGGCAACATAAAATGGTGGAGCTTATGATCGCAGGTCTTTTATCTGACGGTCATATTTTAATAGAAGGTGTGCCCGGTGTTGCAAAAACACTCAGTGCAAAACTGCTTGCAAAGATCATTGATGTAAATTTTTCAAGAATACAATTTACGCCTGACCTGATGCCTTCTGATGTGTTAGGAACATCAGTGTTTAATCCCGGTGAAGGAAGTTTTCAATTTAAAGCCGGACCTGTTTTCAGTAATATTGTTTTGATCGATGAGATAAACCGTGCCCCTGCAAAAACACAAGCTGCTTTATTTGAAGTAATGGAAGAAAGGCAAGTGACAATTGATGGTCACACTTATTTTATGAAGCCGCCATTTCTGGTGTTGGCTACACAAAACCCGGTAGAGCAGGAAGGAACTTATCGTTTGCCCGAAGCACAACTCGATCGGTTTCTTTTCAAGATCGACATTGGATATCCTTCATTACAGGAAGAAGTAACGATCCTGGAAAGACAGCATCATTTAAACCAAAAGGATCTGTTGAAAGATATCCCGAAAGTATTATCGGCAGCAGATATAGAAGCGTATAGAAATACAATTATGCAAATAAATGTAGAAACAAAGTTGCTTGAGTTCATTGCTAAAATTGTAAACGAAACAAGAAACAATCCTTCACTGTATTTGGGCGCATCGCCAAGAGCGTCGCTTAATATTCTAAAGGCTGCCAAATCAATGGGCGCCATCAAGGGCCGGGATTTTATTACACCAGATGATATCATTGAAGTAGCGCCACATGTATTGCGGCATCGTATTATTTTATCTCCTGAAAAAGAAATGGAGGGAATAACGGCTGATGAGCTGATCGAAAAAATTATTAAGTCAATTGAAATTCCACGTTAAGCATGTTGCTTTTTCTTTTAATAGTTGCGGGGGGTGCATTATGGTTAATCGCTAATTTCTGGCTAAAGACCTTATTTTTTAGTAACCGTTTCTTTTGGGCATGCGGAGTTATTGTTGTTTTATTTCTTATTTCTTTTTTCTATCCAATACTTTTTGATCCTGCCAAACTGGTCTTCGTTGTTTTTTTATTGCTGCTTGTAACTGACGGTATCTTCTTGTTTGCATTCAAGGGCAAACCTGTTGCAAACAGGATCATTGCAGAGCGATTAAGTAATGGCGACAAGAATCCTGTCGTTTTGAAGGTAAGAAACGAATATCCATTTTCAGTCAAAATGCGTGTAATTGATGAATTACCCGACCAATTTCAATCAAGAAATAATTTTTTTGAAACAACATTCAAAGCCGGAGAAGAAAGGAAATTTAATTTTTTTCTGAGACCGGTAGAAAGAGGGGAGTATCATTTCGGCGACCTGGTCATTTATGCCAGTTCATTATTGGGTCTTATCAGCAGGCGATTTGATTCAAAAGCAACACAAATGATTCCTGTTTATCCTTCTTTTTTTCAAATGAGGAAGTATGATCTTATAGCAAGAGATGCACAAGCCAATGAAGCAGGAAGTAAAAAATTAAGAAAACTTGGACTTAGTCTAGAGTTTGAGCATGTGAAAGAATATACAAGAGGCGATGACATACGGATAATTAATTGGAAAGCCACGGCAAGGAAAGGAGGTCTGATGGTAAATAATTACTTAGATGAAAGATCTCAACAGGTTTTTTGTATTGTAGATAAAGGCCGGCTTATGAAAATGCCTTTTGATAAGCTTTCATTGTTGGATTACGCTATCAATGCATCCCTGGTAATGTGTAATGTAAGTTTGCGTCGTCATGATCGTTTTGGTCTTATCACATTTGCTGAAAAGATCGGTACTATTCTTCCCGCTGATAAGAAAGCGACGCAATTGCAAAATGTTTTGCAGATACTCTATAATCAAACAACAAGATTTTTGGAAAGTGATTTTGAGATGCTGTACAAACAGGTGAGAGCAAATGTTCGGCACAGGAGCTTGTTGATCTTGTTTACAAATTTTGAATCTTTTGGAGGGATGCAACGTCAATTACCTTACCTGCGTATGATCGCAAAACATCATTTATTGCTGGTTGTTTTTTTCGAAAACACTGAATTAAAAGGCCTGTCAGCCAAAAAGGCAAAGGATATAGAAGGGGTGTATGTAAAAACGGTAGCTGAAAAATTTATGCATGAAAAGAAAATGATAGTGAAAGAGCTTCAAAATCACGGTATACTTTCTATTCTTACTACACCGGAAAATCTTACTGTAAATACCGTAAATAAATATCTTGAATTAAAAGCAAGACAAGCCATTTAAAGTTTGAGTTTGAAGTTTAATATTTGATGTTAAGTTAAAGTTGGAGATTCATTCGGTAACCTCGAACTTCGAATGTCAAACCTCAAACTCTGTAGTAGTGAATGTTTTTGAAGAAGGAAAAGTATTATTGATTGATAAGCCAATTGAATGGACATCCTTCGATGTGGTAAGAAAGGTCAGGAATCTGATTCGGATAAAAAAAGTTGGGCATGCAGGTACTCTTGATCCGCTAGCAACAGGGTTATTGATCGTATGCACAGGAAAATTCACAAAGAGAATAAATGAATACATGGCGCAGGAAAAAGAGTATACGGGGAGTTTTACTCTTGGCGCCATCACACCTACTTATGATCTCGAAAGTGAACCAGTAAATTTTAAAAACATCAGTTTGATCACAGACGAAATGATTTTAAACGTAACAAAACAATTTATCGGTGACATAATGCAGGTGCCACCTGCTCATTCAGCAATAAAGATTGATGGCAAACGAGTTTATGAATTGGCAAGACAAGGAAAGCAAGTAAAAATTGAACCGAGAAAAATTACGATCAAAGAATTTGAAATAACTAAAATTGAAATGCCTGATGTTTTTTTTCGTGTGGTATGCACTAC
>DASTZB010000039.1:0-14292 GCA_035764525.1 Chitinophagaceae bacterium
CAAAATAAATCTTGAAAGAGAAGAATGGTTCATGCTTTGGAGAGCAAGTAAAGGACATGAAATACCTTAGGAATTTTGAATTCTGAATGATGAATTAATAAACTAAGCTTATGAGAAAGTTTTCTTTGATTATGGGAGCAATTACTGTTTTATTTTTTTCATGTACTGAAAAAGCCGCCAAAGAAAGTGCTGATAAAATTTATTTCAATACAAAGATTTGGACAGGTGATCCTGCAAATGCTTGGGCTGATGCAATTGCAATAAAAGGGAATGAGATCATATATGTTGGTAAAGAATATCAATCATTCAAAGGTGCCAATACTGAAATGATCGATCTCGGTGGTAAATTAATGACGCCGGGTTTTATTGATAATCATACTCATTTCCTTAGCGGGGGATATAATCTTTCAGCAGTTGATCTTCGCAAAGCAAAAACACCGCAGGAATTTATTTCTATTCTTAAAGAATTTTGCCAGAAACAAAACGATGATCGCTGGATTTTGGGTGGTGATTGGGATCATGAAGCATGGGGCGGAGAACTTCCTTCCCGGAGCTGGATCGATTCAGTAACAGGTAATCATCCGCTATTCGTGAATCGCTACGATGGCCATATGGCATTAGCCAATTCAAAAGCTTTGGAGCTTGCCGGCGTAAATAAAAACACTAAAGTTCCTGCAGGTGGTGAAATGAAAAAAGATGTAAATGGCGAATACACTGGTGTTTTAAAAGATGAAGCAATGGGATTATTATATAAAGTAATTCCCGAACCTTCAGAAAAAGAGCTGGATGAATATTTGCAAGCTGCCACGCAACATGCTTTTGAAAATGGTGTAACACAAGTTCACGATGTTGGCAGTTATGGTGGATGGATCGATCTGGCTAGTTATCGCAGAAATTATGCAAACAAAACATTGGACCTGCGTATTTATTCCTTTGTTCCATTAAGCACCTGGAAAAGACTGGATTCATTTTGCAAAAAAGAAGGCAAAGGTGATGATATGCTTCGATGGGGTGCATTAAAAGGGTTTATGGATGGATCATTAGGTTCTACTACTGCATGGTTCTATCAATCTTATTTAGATGATCCGAAAACATCAGGTTTGAATGTGACTGATACAATAGACATTCGCAATTGGGTGTTGGCTGCCGACTCTGCCGGTTTGCATATTGCCGTACATGCGATCGGTGACAGGGCAAATGATTTTATTTTAAATGTTTTTGAAGAAGCGGAAAAGAAAAATTCAGCAGATCATCGTTTTCGGATTGAACATGCACAGCATCTAACTCAACAAGCTATTGCACGATTTCCACAATTAAAAGTTATTCCTTCCATGCAGCCATATCATGCTATTGATGATGGTCGTTGGGCCCATAAAAGATTGGATGATGAAAGATTGAAAGGAACCTATGCTTTCAAAAGTTTATTAGATGCAAAAGCAACTCTCACATTCGGGTCTGACTGGACCGTTGCCCCATTAAAACCATTACAGGGAATTTATGCCGCAGTCACAAGAAGAACACTTGATGATAAAAATCCACATGGCTGGTACCCTGAACAAAAAATTTCTGTTGAACAAGCTTTGAAATGTTATACCTCCAATAATGCTTATGCCGGTTTCCAGGAAAATAAATTGGGTATACTAAAAAAAGGAATGCTTGCCGACCTTGTTGTATTGGATGAAAATATTTTCGAGATCGCTCCGGAAAAAATCAAAGATGTAAAAGTGTTGAGAACAATTGTAAATGGTAAGCAGGTATATTTAAGAAAATAAAACTCCAACCTGCATATCTCCTTCTATCTCTTATTTTATAACATAGTCATGACAATTATCGTTGTTTCATGTGACAACACCTTTTATTTGGCTTATATTTTGAATTTGAGATAAATATTCCAAAAACCAGTAAAGCCAACTTCATTCTCGTGTATCTAAGAAAAGTTTCAACAATCATTAATGGCATGATTTATTCTAGGAATTAAAAACTGATTTAAACCCGAAAACCTATGTCGAACAAACTCTGTAACATACTCGTACCCGTTGATTTTACCAGCAAAAACAAATGGGCAATTGCCAAAGGAATTGAAATGGCAAATCAAATGAATTGCAATATTCATTTGGTAAACATTGTTCAGCCAAAATTATTTAGTTCAATTACTCCTTATGAGTCTAATGTTGACAGGTTGAACAGTTATGATCAGCTTAAAGATCTCGCAGTTTCATATTCCAGCCAGCTTTGTGGTAATGGGAAAATAGAAGTTAGCTTACTTGAAGGTAATACAACAAATAAGCTGGTTGAATATATCAGGGATTTTGAAATGGATATGGTGATAATGGGCCTCTCGAGCAATTTATTTCAACAAATGACTTCTTCTACATCCGTTAATAAACTTGCAAGAAAAACCAATGTGCCTGTGCTTGCTATTGGTTCAAAAGGACTCGTACATCATTTCAAAAAGATCATTCTTCCATTATATGATGAATTATCATTGCGAAGGATAAGAATGGCAACAACATTGGCGAGTAGTTTTAAGTCGACGATCTACATGATAACATTGCGACAGGGGAATAATACCCCGGAAAAAATTCTGAAGGAAGGATTAGATATTGTTCAAAGTATTTCCAGGATTCCTGTTCATGGCGTAATTCTTGAAGGAGATAATTTAGCAAAAACAACCATTGATTTTGCAAAACACATCAATGGAGATCTTATCATGATAAATAACCCGGTAGAAAAAAATGAAATGACCAGTTGGTGGAATAAACTCTATAATAAAGTCCTTTCCTATGGCTCAGAGATACCTGTGATGACAATGAGTAACCAGTGATAGAGTCATAAAGAAGCGTTCCGCTTAGGCGGGACGCTTCAATTTTTTAATACCTGAATAAATATTTACCCGGAAGCATTTCTATTTCCAATCTTTTCGCCGAATAATATTCCCCGTCAAGATGTGTATCCATTGGCTTTTCACTTGTGATCACCATTTTTTTCGTTCGGAAATGTTTTATAAAGGAAAGATCTAAATGGTTTCCTTTTTCAATAACAGGCAACCACCGCAAGCGTTGAAAAGGATGAAGTTTATCAACCATTACTACATCAAGTAATCCATCATCAATTGCGGATGATGGGGCAATATGAAATCCTCCCCCTGCTCTATGACCATTCATTACACTTATCAGCAAATGATGATCCTCATCTTTGCATTCTTCCGAAACAGTCTTATATTTTTTTGAGCTATAAAAAAATACTTTTTGCAAAATGGTTCCCATAAAAGCGGCTTTGCCTGGTTTTGTTTTCTTTTTGCCAGTTAAACTTTTAGCCACTGCTCCTTCAAAACCGATCCCCACACCATTAATAAAATATTTTTCGTTACACCTTCCTGCGTCAACAGGTTTCGGGCTTGCAGTTAATGCAATTTCCAATTGCTCATCAAAACTTTTGTTTTTGTAAAGAAGAGAATGAACATCATTGCCAGTGCCTCCACTAAAAACAACAAGCGGCAATGGCATCCCAGGATATTTATTGAAAAAATAATTCAGAGTGCCATCTCCGCCGATGATCCAAACATCCGAAAACTGGTTGAAATTAGCTGGCCAGTCCTCAACATATAACGTATGGCTGATACCTCGGCTTTGCAATTCGCCTGCAATTTTTTTTGCTAATGCAAGTGCCCTGCCTCCACCGGCGACCCGATTGCAAACAATTGAAATGTTTCTCTCCACTGGCATGGTTCGTTATTTAAAGATGCAGTTAATAAATCATATTTACAAAAATGCGCCGTTTGTTTTGCTGATATAATTAACTTTAGCTTAATAAAACTTCCCACATGAAACGCAGAGATTTTTTAAAGGCGACTTCTTTTACTGCAGCAGGTATAACATTTTTAAATTTTCCGGTGTTCGGAAAAAATGCACCAAGTAATAAAGTGCAATTAGCGGTAATGGGCGTAAACAGCCGCGGTGCTTATCTCGCTGAAAGTTTTGCAGGCCTTCCCAATGTTGAGATCGCTTATCTCTGTGATGTAGAAGAAAAAGCAATAGCGAATGGACTAAAGCCATTTGCCAATGCGGCAAAAAAACCTACGATCATAAAAGACATTCATGAGCTTGTAAAGAAACCTGATTTCGATGGCTTATTGATCGCTGCCCCTGATCATTGGCATGCTCCTGCTGCCATACTTGGTGTGACGCATGGTAAACATGTGTATGTAGAAAAACCATGTAGTCAGAATCCTCATGAAGGCGAGTTACTGATCCAGGCAATGAAGAAATATCCAAAGCAATTGATTCAAATGGGTAATCAACGCCGCTCTATGCCTAATCTTATCAATGCTGCTAAAGAAATAAAAGAAGGGATAATTGGTAATGCTTATTTTGGAAAAGCATGGTATGCGAATAATCGAAAATCGATTGGCATCGGTAAAAAAGTTCCGGTGCCATCAACGCTTGATTTTAATTTATGGCAAGGCCCGGCACCACGAAAAGATTACCAGGACAACCTCGTTCATTACAACTGGCATTGGTTCTGGCATTGGGGTACAGCGGAAACATGTAATAATGCAACACATGAAATTGATTGTTGCCGGTGGTTTCTTGGGCTTGACTTTCCAACTAAAGTAACATCTGCAGGTGGACGTTATGCTTTTAAAGACGATTGGCAAACGCCGGATACACAAGTAGCCACATTTGAGTTCGGAAATGACAAATCGATCACATGGGAAGGAAGAAGCTGTAATAAAATGAATGTTGAAGGCGCCAGCCGCGGTTTTATTATTTATGGTGATAAAGGGACATTGGTGAATTATGGTAATGATGATTACAAAATTTTTGATGCGGATAATAAATTGGTGAAAGAAATACAATCAGCGACAAAAAATGACGGAACAAATACTGTAAGTGCAACAGGTAATCTTGACCTTTTTCACTTCAACAATTTTGTTGACAGCATTCGTGGTGATGCAAAAATAAATTCGCCAATCAATGAAGGGCATAAAAGCGTTCTGCTTTGTCATCTTGCAAATATTGCACAGCGTACTGGACGTACATTGTATTGTGATCCTAAGAACGGACATATAATAAATGATGCAGGAGCAATGAAATTATGGAAAAGAGAATATGAAAAAGGTTGGGAACCGAAGATCTAGTCTTGTACCCACCTGTAAAATTACTGGTCGATTATCTTCGGGACAAACCAATCCCCCAAACGTAGCCAAATAATGGAATGAATCGCCCTTTCAGCCACTCTTAAAAAAAATAGTTGATACGGACCAGAGGAAATCGATCCTGAGTTGTCTTATAGGAGCATTTAGGCGAAAAAGCCTCTGGAAACTATCAAAAAATCTCAACCTATCAATTATGAAACTTAAGATTTCGATCGCAGTCGTCTGCTTTCTATTTTCTAAAAATATTTTTAGCCAATGGGAAGTTGGTGCAGGAGCCGGCGTTAGCTTACCTATAACCGGATATGGTGAAGTATTAAAAACAGGTTGGCTATTAAATGCAGATGGGCGGTACAGATTTAAGAAAGGAAACTTTGCGGTCGGCATGAAAGCACAATATGTACGACTGCAGAAAGATAAAAATCCTGCGGATGTATTTCAGAATGCAAGAATGACAATTGCTCCTTTAATTTTCACCGCTGAATATTCTTCAATAAAAGGAAAACTACAACCATATGTAACAGGTGGCTTAGGCATTACTTTCTTTAATCTTAACTATGATACCTCTCCAACCACAGGGGAATCGGTGAACAATGTAAGTTTTACAATGATGCCATTAGTCGGCCTCAGGTATGCCGTCTCAATTAATATTTACCCTTTCATTGAATCAGGTTTTGTGTTGCTGGCAGATGGTCCGCCAATTGGTTTTCCGAAGGGAGAAAAAATGACTGGTTATAATAATATCATCGGAGGAATTTGTTATAGGTTCAAATAATTAATATGTCAACTTACCTGACCAAATAAATATATTCAAATCTACCCCCTAAAGAACGGAGCAATTCAAATCAATCGATCTTATAATGTCTTTAAGTATTCAATTACTGCTTTACGTTCTTTATCTGAAAGTTTATCACCAAAGTAATGACCATAATTGCCATAGCCGGATAATGTAGTGTTGTAAATTAATTTATCGCCGGGTGTATTAAACGTAGTAAACTTCCATCCGGGGTTTTCATAATCGTATTCCGGATTATCAAAATCTCTTGTCCAATATTTTGGACGAATGGAACTATTCAACACTGCTTCCAATGTAGGAACAGAACCATTATGAAAATAAGGAGCCGTGATCCAAACGCCATCTAACGGGGGTGCAATATATCCTTTGAATGGCACAAGTTTCCCCGGATGATCACCGGTGCTGAACCAACTTTTATTAAACCAATCAACAAACTCAGGATTAGAATAATTGGATGCCTGCAATAATGAATCAGTTTGAATTGTCAATTGTGGGATAAGGAGATTTGGATATTGTCCATCCTTTCCGTAAGTGCCATGACATTCGGAACAAATATTATTAAAAACTAGCCTTCCTTTTTCTGCCAAAGATGCATCAATTGGTTTTGGATATTTTGGCGCTTCTAATGAATTAATATAAGCCAATACGTCGGGCATATGACTATCTACTTCTGCCGATTCGCTTGTATCATTTACCGTTAAGAGGTTTGAGGCCATTAAAAATCTGCCAAAGTCGCCACGACCAAAAGCTGTGTAAAACATTCCATTCTTTTTCTTCAATAACCACCATGCAGGAACGTCGGAAGGAATAACCTGTTCAGGAATTTTTATTTGTGGTTCAGCATTCCATTTAAAAGTAACAGGATCCCGATGTGCAGCGAGAACAGCGCCAAGTCGATCGGCAGCATTCACTCCTCTGGTTTCCGTATATAATTGCGGACCGATGGTTTTAGCAACTTCAAAAAAATGTTCTGTTGCTTTCCATTTTTTAGGTGTAAGTGTTTTTAAGATCTTCTCCGCTTTCTCTAAATTTTTTACACTCATCGTTTCCCTGTCACTGAAATCAACAAATGTATTGCCGAGACCGATATAGAGCTTGTCTTCAAAAACCTGTGCATGGCATTGTAAACAATTTGGTGCAATAACAATTTCCCCGTTAAAGGCTTTTACCGCAGTATAATCGTGAGGAATACCTTCGTTCTCTGCATTTCTTTCAAGATAGATCGTTGGCTTACCAATTGTTTTTCTAAACACCATTTCAGGTACGCCGCCTCTTACATAGTCGCCATTAATTAAATAATCATATCCTTTGGCAGAATCGCCTCCTGTTCTCTGCAGGCTTGGCGGAACGAAGACAGGTTCATCAGAATGAAAGAAAACCCTGAATGATAAACAAGTAACAAAAAGTATAGAAAGTGTTAATAGTTTTTTCATAGCTCGATAAAGAAAAAATCGTTATGTAAACTTCCGACAAATTTTTGAATAAAGATTTTTAAACCCCTTAAATCTAAAGGATAGTGGGGAGCTGTTCGATTAAAATCATTTTCCTGGGATGGTTTTTTGAAATTTTATCTAGAACAGTATAAATTTATGCTTGCAGCAACCTAGTGGAAATTCCTGCCGTTAGTTTGGTACAGCCATATGATAAATTTTAAAAGACTTGATCATGTTCAAATTTGCATCCCAAAAGGGAAAGAAGATGAGGCACGGCATTTCTACACTAACATTATTGGGCTAACTGAAATTCCCAAACCCGGATTACTGATGCCCAACGGTGGACTTTGGTATCAGGTCGCAGACATACAACTTCACATTGGAACGGAAAATGAAACAAACAAATCTAAAAGACATCCTGCTTTTGAAGTGTCAAATTTAGAAGAAGCGAGACAACATCTCATTCATCATGGCATAACTGTAAGAGACGAAATACAGATTCCAGGGCAAAGACGTTTTTCATTTATTGACCCATTTAACAATAGAATAGAATTCTTACAAAAAACGAACGAAATTCTTTGAAAAAATCCGAAGAATTTCAGACAAAAGATGAGAAATGTTTAAAAAATTAATAGATAATAAAAAGCTTGGTGGAGTTAACTGCATTATTTGGAAAGATGGTCAGGTTATTTATCAGGAGAGTGTTGGATACAAGAATTTGGAGACATATGAATTACTAACTATGGATACCATTTTCAGAATTGCTTCAATGACAAAACCCCTTACTTCAGTACTCGCCATGATGTTATATGAAGAGAAGAAACTGAATTTGGACGACCCGGTAACGAAATGGTTTCCCGAGTTTAGGAATATGAAAGTCCTGAAAAATCAGCTTGGGGAATACGAAGATGCAAACCGACTCATTACAATACTTGATTTACTAACACATAGAGCAGGTTTTACGTATAGTGGATTTCAGAAAGGAAAACTGAAAGATGACTATGATAAGGTTTTAGGGGCCGACATTGATTCAGAACTTACCAATGAACAATGGATAAATGGGTTGGCCAGTTTACCCCTGGTAAGTCAGCCGGGTGAGCTATTCAATTACGGCAAATCTACTGATCTACTGGGTATACTCATTTCAACCATAGAAGGAAAAAAACTGGGCAAAGTAATGGAGGAAAAAATATTCAATCCATTAGGCATGACAGATAGCTTTTTTGATGTTCCCAATAACAAAAGAAACAGATGTGCCTCAAATATTGGTTATGACGAATCAGGAAATTTAATAAACCTCGAAACCGTTCCATCAAAAATGGCTTTCAAAGAACGCTCCCCCGATTTAGAATTTGAAGCAGGCAGTGGGGGACTTTGGTCAACCATCTGCGACTATTTAGAATTTGCAAGACTTTTTGTAGAAAACGGAAGTTCAAATGGTATTCCAATATTAAAACCGGAAACGATTCACTTAATGTGTTCCAATCAACTGACCGATTATCAAAGGAAACATTCAACTTTACTGGGTTCGGCAATGTTCAGAGAACATTATGGCTTTGGCCTGGGGCTAGCCGTGGTATTGAAAGAAACCAAATATGGATCCATGCCCTGTGCTGGCTCCATTGGCTCTGTTGGCTGGCCGGGTGCATATGGTGGCTGGTGGTCAGCAGACCCGGTAAAAAAAGCCATTTCCATATTCCTGACTCATAGTATGACAGAACCAAAGCAACTTGGCCAGGGTATTGGACTTGAATTGTATGAAGCCATTGACATCTTTTCAAAATATAGCAAAGAGAATATTTAACCAAGAATTTGAAACAAATAGGAGGCCCGAATTGCTAATATCGGTTTTGTGCAAGAGTGCCTTTCGCTTTGCTCTGGGTAAACTATGCAACCGAAGTGAAATAGTACCAATGCTCCTTGGCTCATAAAAATAAAGCCGGCTTTAGCAACCGGCTTTGATAAATTAAATCAATTCTTCTCCTATTTATAAACGATCCTGAAAGTCTGTGTTGCGCTATTGGAAGCCGTGCTTACAGAAGTAACTTTAATATTGACAATGCACCATAATTGTCGTGGAAGCCCAGAAACACCAACATTAACGGTGGCAGATGTACTGTTTACACTTGAATTAGTGCCCACTGTATTTCCGCTGGCTTCTTCTTTAGTACTTACTTCTACTTTAATACCGGCAGCAGGCATCGCCGAGGTCAATGTCACATTAAAGTTTAAAGAAGGACCTGGGTTAAGTACATTATTGCCTGCGTTATGAGTAAATGCAATTGACTGCTCAGATGGTGGCGGTGGAGCTGGGCTTTTTGAACCACATGCTACAACCAGGATGCTAAAAAATAAAATCAGGATCAGATTTATTTTAAAAATTTTCATATAGTATCAGTTAGTTATTAATAATTATTTTAAAAGTCGCTTTCTCTTTTTTGCTTGTAAGTATAACGTAATACATTCCGGTTGATAAATGTTTTACCGGGATCGATGTACTTTGATTTACGTTTTCACGTTTCATCATTTCTGCCCCATTCGCATTGATGATCCTCATCTGTACTTTATACGGGTTATTACCCTGCACTTTTATGAACAGGTTTGCCTTTGCAGGGTTCGGACTTATGCTATATAAAACTCCATTTAATGCAACATCTGTGATGCCGGTCGCCACAAGATTAAATTCTGTTGATGTTGCCGTGCATCCATTAGCACCGGCAATTGTCACTTTATATAAACCTGATGATGCAGGTGTATGCGCTGCAGATGTTGCTCCTGGAATTGAACTTCCGTTTAAGAACCATTGATAACTTACAAAACCTGAAGCTGTACTCAATTGACTTCCATTCCAACTTACTGTTGGTACAGCAAGTGATGGATCGACAACAACAGTAAATGTATTTGAACCGGCAGATGTACACCCGCTTTGCGTAACCTTTACTGAATAAGTTCCCTGTGCAGTTGCCGTATAAGTTGAAGAAGTTGCTCCGACAATTGAAGTTGTTCCATTATACCATTGATTACCGCTAGCAACGTTACTTGTAAATGTTACACTGCCACCGTTACAGAATGTAAGAGCGCCACTTGCAGTAATAGTTGGTGTAGCTGGTAGCGGGTTAACAGTTACAGCTGTTAATGCGGATATATTTGAAGTACATCCATTACTTGTAACGGACACCCTATAATTTCCTGAAGCAGTTGCTGTATAAGTTGCACCTGTTTCACCGGAAATATCAGCGCTATATAATTTCCATTGGTTTCCTAAGGCGGCGCTTGAAGTAAGTACAACCGAACCGCCCTGACAGAAGGTAGTTGCGCTACCGGCTGAAATTGTTGGTGTGGCGGGTATCGGGTTGACAACAACATTTGCTGTATCAGAATAATTAGGGCAACCGGATGTACTGTTTGTTACTCTTAAATAAAATGTCCCGGCTGTTGCAGCATTATAACTACCACCATTTGCCCCGCTTATTGCTGCAGTATTTTTAAACCATTGATTATTTATATTACCCAATGAAGAAGTAAGTGTGACCGAACCCCCTTCACAAAAAGTTAATGCGCCTGATAATATTAATGAAGGTTTAATGGGAGTGGGTAAATCAGTAATCGCGATCGTATTTGAAGGATCAGAATAACATGAGCCATTCAAAACTCTGAGAGTATAATTTCCCGGCTGCTTAGCCCAGAAAATATCTGATGTAGCTCCCGCAATTGCCTGGTTATTTAAGAACCATTGAATGTTTGTGGCTGATGAAGCAGTAAGCTTAACTGAATCTGTTCCGCATTTGGCAGTAGATCCAGTTGTTGTTATAGTACTCGGATTGGCTGCACTAGCACACGTAGAAAATGAAAAAGAAGAGCAAGTTGTTGTTTGGTCCAAAATGTTATATGGAACAACAGTCCATGTATAATTAATACCAGCTGCAGGCGAATATAAAATTGAGGTATTATATACGTTAACCTCTGTATATGCTCCACTTTGTTGAATGATTTTCACTTTATATGCCAGCGCATCATCCGACTTTGTCCATTTAAATTCCTGATTCATTCCGTAATTTATTGTCGAGTTATTGGCTGGTGTCAGCAGTTGTGGACATTGAGGCAAAGGCGGTTCATTAAAAACACATATCTTAAATGCTTCGATAGGATCATCAATGACTGCAGTTACCCGAACATAATAAGTAGTGCCTTGAGTAAGTCCATCCGCTATCAGCCTTGAAACCTTACCAAATGCTGGCACAGATTGTACTTCTGTCGCGCAAGGCTGCACTATGGGCTGAAGGTTGTCACATGTGCCTGAATAAAGAGTAATATTTTTTGCAGAATAAAGTAATCCTGGTTCCTCAGATATAGTTTGAATAATCTGCTTGGTTTGTTGTGCATTGAACTTGAACCACACATCAATTTTGCCGGCATCCCCACAAGAATTACTTAGTAAAGAAGCAGGTAAAGCGCCATTAAAACTTCCTAAAGTGCCTTCGCATGCATTTGACTCAACCGACAGTGCGACTGCTCCACTGCAAACATCGTTTGCAGGAGGTGTAAGAGTATTGAAGATCAAAGGAGCCGAATATTCAGAACAAGAAGTTCCGGTTGGCCTTACCTCACACCGATAAGCCGTTGCCGGGCTAAGATTATTCAATACATACAAATATGAGTTGCCACCCGCAACTGAAATTGGGTTTGTATACGTCGAAACAGAAGTTGGTTCAGATTCCTTTCTGTAACGAATCTCATACCCTGTTGCACCATTTGCCTCAGGCCAGGTAACTGTTGCAGTAGTTGCTGTTACGCCATTTGAAACTAATGGCAGCAAAGCCTGCTGGCAGCTCGCATACAATTCAATATTATCTAACGCTGCAGGCGGTTGCGTTCCACCACTGCCGTCGTTATACCACTGAAAGATGATTCGCATAGTACTACCGGCAAATCCTGTTACATCTAAGAACTGTGTTACTTTTCCCCATGTTGAATAATTATAATATCCGATGCCAGGGCTTATAAAAACATTGTTCAATTGTTGACCGGCTACTACTGTTTCACTTGTCGGCCTTGCCCAAATTCGTAAAGCATCTCCTGCTCCTATATCAGGCGTCATTACTGCTTGTCCATTACCGATATAATCAAAAAGCAACCATAAAGTGGTTGTACCTGCCGGAATTGCGACATCTTTATAAAAATAGGAGTAAGTGGGGGCGACAGTAATATAACCATGTGAGTAGGGCGCTGCGGTGGATGGGCTGATATAAATGCAATTCCCGGTAAATCCGGGGGTAGCGTTATTGCTTACCACCCATTTGTTCACCTGTGTGCCGTTGACAAGCACCCAGTCAGTGGAACCGTTTTCAAAGTTTCCGTTACCATTACTTCCACCAAATAATTGAGTTTGTGAATAGCTTGTAAATACAAATACACATAGCAGCAATAGGGACAGGTAAATTTTCTTCATAAGATATGTTTTGGCCCCACTAAAATATATAAATAAAGGAACTAAAAAAGCTTTTTTATAAAATGAAAATGTTACTTTTTTTATTCAGTAATTATTACGTAGTAATTTTCATAAAAAATAAAAGCCGATATAATAACCGGCTTTTGTATTTCATGATCAATGCTTCGATCCTTCGACCAGCTCAGGACAGGCTGAGTTCAGCATGACATTATTCTATTGCACCACCTTTATCACTCCCGCCCCATGATATGAATGATATTCGCCATTATACATTGCATCGGCGCTGACCGGGCCCATTTTATAAATACCCGGCGACACGGCACGAACAGCATAATAGAAATTCTTCTTTGTGTAATCAGCGTCAACAAAGAAATGTATACGGTCATCGCGAACATCAAGGGATCTTACATTAGCTGCATCTTTTATCCACTCCATACCCGGTATTTCTTTTGTCCGCGGATTCTCAATTTCAAAACCGGCAGGCAACAGATCAGTGATCACTATATTTTCAATATCGGTTGAATAAGAACGTTCCAATGTAATGTTGACAATGACCAGATCGTTTTGTTTGAAAGTATTTGCAGTCAACTGTTTTCCATTACGATCATAAAAACGTTTCCGCACACGGAGATAATTATCTTCTTCTTTGTAAGCACCACTACTGCTGATGCCTTCAGCCACCCAGAAATAATATAACCGTCCAGTGCCTTTTGTTTCAATATCTATATTCGTTCCTTTTAATGCAGCCTGGTTACCCGTCCATTGACCGCCATCTACTTTTGCAACCGTTTTACCGTTTACTCTTATATCAGCAGTCACATCTGATTTGTTTGCTGATCTTGCTAGCTTACCTAAAGAAAGAAATGCAAATGCTCTTTCCTGGGTGCTGAGCCAATAACGTGTTTTTAATTTATCACTTACATGTTTTGCCATGATACCGATCTGGCCGTTGCCGGGATCAGCATCGATCAATGCATTCAATGCAATGGCTTCGTCACGAACATCAGAATAAAAACTTCCTCCTGTTTGCGGCACCGATTCTTCTCCTGCAAAAGCTGATGGCAACATGGAATTGAAAGATTTTTTATCTCCTGCTGCTGCATAAGCTGCAGATAAAAGATAACGGCTATCCAATGCCAACAGCTGAGGATTAGATTTATAATAGTTCATTCCTGATGTATTGGCTTTGCCAGCCAATGCCAATACATATAATCCATACGCCACTTCCTTAGGCGCAATGATCTTATTTTGATTACGATTGTAATAATAATTGATCGTCTCCCGGGTCTTTAAACGATTATTGATATATGCAAGTGTCGTTTCGATCAAACTATTGTCAACATCAAAACCTGCTTTTTTTGCTTCAAGTAAAAAATGTGCTGCATACACGGTAGCCCACCAATGCTCGGTATCATCATTATCCCAAAGCATGATACCCCCTTTATATGTTTGTCGCATT
>DASTZB010000040.1:0-2217 GCA_035764525.1 Chitinophagaceae bacterium
TGCATTTTTATAGCAGTAAGTTTTACTGCCCCTAAAAAAAATATTGACACGAATCTTGTTTGCTGAAACAGTTTATTTACGCCTTGTGGATTAGCAATTTTTGAATAATATCGTTGAATGGCATTTATGAAATAAAAAAGTAATCTTAAAATGATTGCCTGAATTTGAATTACTACCCCTTACTAGACTGAGTTCGAACCATATCTTGCAACATTTAGATGATATTTTGAACTAAAGAAAATAATTAGAGGATAGTAACCGACTCGTTCATTTAATACGACAAAAGTCTCAATTTCAACTCGACTCAAAAAACTGGCAGTAAAATCTTCCATCATTATAGTAAAACCTGGCATTGAATAGCCTTTTCATCCGAGCTAATTTTCTACTTTGAAAAACCGGGTTTTAAGCGTCAATACGATTGTGTATGTTCTAATCAATGCCGTGTTGAATACAATGCATGGCTTGAATATACATGGGATACAGTGTTTGAGTTTTGTCTGATGATGCTGGACGAACAGCAATACACAGGCAAGGATATCAGTGATAAAATTTCTTTTATTGAAAGTTGTTTACGATTCTTTGACGAGCATTATCAATATCTCGCTAAAAAACGGGGAGCAAAAGCGTTGGACGGAGACGGTAATTTGATTCTGTATCCTGGTAGTGGATCTGAAACTTTTAAGATGGCTTATAACTCGACATCGACAGTCGCAGCATTACAAACTATAATAAGAAGATTGTTAGCATTGCCGGCCAATTATTTGACTCAAGAAAAAAAGATGAAGCTTGACAGTCTTTTGCAACGAATTCCTGGTATCAGTTTCGGAAACTTTAATGGCCATATTACAATTTCTCCTGCTAAGACGTGGGAGAGAGTGAACAATACTGAATCACCTCAGCTATATACTGTTTACCCATGGGGGATTTATGGAATCGGAAAACCCGGTTTGGATACAGCAATAAATACATGGACCTACGATACCAATGCTGTAAAATTCAGAAGTCATGTTGGTTGGAAACAGGATAATATCTGGGCAGCAAGATTGGGATTAACTGATGAAGCCTGGAAACTTACGTCATTAAAACTTCAAAATTCAGAAAGAAGATTCCCCGCATTCTGGGGTCCAGGTTTTGATTGGGTGCCTGATCACAACTGGGGTGGAAGTGGTATGATCGGTTTGCAAGAGATGTTAATGCAGGTGGATGACAAAAGAATATTATTGTTTCCTGCGTGGCCTAAGAACATAGATGTGCATTTTAGATTGCATGCACCTTATAATACAACTATTGAAGCTGAAGTAAAAGATGGCAAGATGATCTTATTAAAAGTGTTCCCTGAAGAAAGAAAAAAAGATATCGTGATGATGCTGCGATAATTGCTGAATAGAATTCATGCAGAATCCTGAAATCCATCGAAACGACCCAATAAAAAATGATAGTAGAAATAAAGCTTAGGCCAAGATAATATCTACTATTATAGATATTTTAATAAACAAAATAGCTATTCGTTCCAGGTTCCCCTTTAGGGGACAGGGGTTACCAATCATCCGTCCTGAAACTACTCACCGGATAACCCTCTGTGCTAAACAGCTCTCCAACTAAAAAATCTTTGAAAGCATAACGAACGGCAACCGGCGTTGTGACCAATGGTGATGATAAAACAATTGTTCCATTTCGGATAGTTGCCGTTGCAGAGCGAAATACTTTGTCAGCCCCTGCAATTTCAAATTGAGTTAATGGCTTGCCGTAGGATGTCAAACCATTTGGAGCATTTTTAAATTTGATCGTTGCAATATTTCCATTGAGGAGAAGTGCATCAAATGACGGACTTTGCCAGGCAAAGCCTTTCCATTGATAAGTGTTACCTAAAGCTAAAAAGGCAAATCGTTTACCTACCGTTTCTTTATCAGCAGGGTGAATACTCAATTCTTCACCATTATCCATTAATACAACAATTCCGCTATTGGGAATGGTGATCGCAGATTTTCTTTGTGCATCTCTCAAGTAAGCCGAGTTGTTTTTTTCAGTACGGTTTGGCGCCGGGAATTGTGCATAGTTATATGGAGCAATTTGTGCAAAATAGAATGGAAATTCTCCTTGTCCCCACTCATTGCGCCATTGCGCCACCATAGCCGGGAATAATTTTTCGTATTGATCTGGCCGGTCAGCATTTGCTTCGCCCTGGTACCAAAGACATCCTTTGATCGTATAACCAAC
>DASTZB010000041.1:0-5957 GCA_035764525.1 Chitinophagaceae bacterium
GATGAAAATGAATCAGGATTTGCTGGTTCAGGATCATCGCCAGGCAAAACGTTTAATTTATTGGTTGAGTTAAATCTGAAATTATCCCATCGTTGCGAACGCCACGATTCGCCGATCTTTCCCCGTTCAAAAATAATATGACTTAAACCATGTTCCTTTAAATGATAACTGGCAGCTAAACCAGAATAACCGGCGCCTACAACAATCACATCAAATAAAGTTTCACTCATACAAATGCAATTGATTGAAAATTAAAAATACGAACTGTATGGGGTAAAAAATACACACATTAGCGGTCTGAAATTTGATGTTTTACTAATACTAAACCACTTTAGCATGGCAAAAGATTTAAAAAACAAATCCCAGACGGTTTCAAAACCTGATCCTGAAACCTTGCATACATCTGACCCGCAAGAACACATGAAAGGACCTGTATCCTCAGTGATGCAAAATATTAAAGAAGAAGGCAAAAAAAATGATAAGGTTTCGAAAGAAGAGGCAGATAGAAAAAGAGAAGAAAATATGTAACATAAAGAAAGCTTTTGTTGTTAATTACAGGATAGCAAAAGCTTTCTAATTTTTATTTGATTGCCTTTATAGAAATACTGAGATGAACAACATCCCGGATGAGGTCATCTGGTTTTCCCGGATAAACTATCCCACACTCCTTTCGATCTATATTGAATTTCGCGATTGCTTCTGCTGCACTACCTGAAACGTTAATGCGTGCATGAAGCTCAATATTTTTTGTAACACCCTTCAATGTAAGGTTGCCACTAACCATATGTGCTGACCTTCCCATTGCAATATTGTAAAAATTGATACAGAATGATGCGCAATGATACGATTTGATACAGCACGTCATATTTAAACTCCTACAAATCCCACAAAATCACAATGAGTAGTAATATGCGAATTCTAAAAATATGCGAATATTATACATATAAAATATTTCAGGACAATTATAAAAACAAATTTGCTTATTATTCTTTAAATGGTTTAATAGAAATTACTCTTCTTGAACTTTTTTTCGAATTGATGAAGATCATTTTTAATGAACCAAAGAATAATACTCTAAAGAAATTTTTGTGGAATAGTTTCGATGTTGTAATCTTATGTTACGAAAGAGATTTAATTCACTCTACCACGAACTTCACTTTAAGACATTGATTATTTAGCAGCACTCTGATTGTTTTTCACTTTTTAAGTAAGTAAGGCTCCGGCTATAGTATTAACCATATACTGCTTTGATATGAGAAAACTATTCGTCCAACCGGAGACTTTCCTGGTTGTATTTTCAAAAATACTTTTCCTGCTCATTGTATTTTGTTTGTTATCTACAGGGATAATTGCTCAATTCAAACAACGTTAATGAAAACACAAGACCATCCAATACCCAGAGACAATAGCCCACCTTTTATTAATTTTCTATTTTCAAACTTTTAAAACAAAACATTATGAAAACCACTCTTATTGCTTTATTATTTACATTAACTCTTACTTCTGCTCATGCCCAATTAACAAAAAAGAACTGGCTGGTTGGCGGTGCCGGTAGTTTTTATTCTTATAATGAAGACTACAACGCTCCCTCTGTTGACGTTACTGCAAAATATACAAGCATTGATTTATCAGCATCAATTGGCTATTTTTTTGTTGACAAATTTTCAGCAGGGCTAAGACCTTACTTTTCCTCTTTTAAAGGAGAAAGTTCCGGAGGCGGCTCAACAAATTCATACAGATTAGCCATTGGGCCGTTTGCACGATATTATTTCTTACAGTCCGATAAACAATTCAATTTGCTGAGTGATATCAGTTATCAATTTGGTATAAATAATTGGCTAGATGGGTATCCAGCCAAGGGTAAATTCAATACATTTTCTGTAATGGCGGGAACTGAGGTTTTCTTTAACACAACTGTAGGATTAGAAATATTATTGGGCTATAAAAACCAGATTGCTTCAATTGATAATTCACCAAGTGCATATTATAGTAATAAGAAAGGTTTTCAGGTATCAATCGGTTTTCAATTTCATTTAGAAAAAGATTAAATCAAAAAATCATGAAGACCACTCTTATTGCTTTATTATTTACAATAACTCTTACTTCTGCTCATGCCCAATTAACCAAAGGAAATTGGTTGGTTGGTGGAACAGGTAATTTTTTAGCGTCTAAAAATTCATACTCAACACCGACGTCTTCTTCTTCGTCGGATAGGATTGATATTAAAATTTCTCCTGCCGTTGGGTATTTTGTAGTTGATAAGCTTTCCATAGGTCTGAGGCCCAGCTTTTCAAAATACAAAGACGTAGTTGATGGAACAGGAGGAAATATAAACTCAAATATTAACCGTTTTGAGATTGGGCCTTTTTTAAGGTATTATTTCTTAGAAGCCGATAAACAATATAATATATTAGCGGATTTTGGCTATCAATATGGATTTTATTGGTTTAAGCCAACTAAAGGTTCAATCAATACATTTTCAGCAAATGCAGGAACGGTTATCTTTTTTAATACAGTTGTTGGGGGAGAATTTTTAGTTGGTTATTATCAAAGAAAAGAAGTAATTAAACAAAATGGTGATTTCATAACAAATCAAAAAGGACTTCAAATAAGTCTTGGTTTTCAAATTCATTTAGAAAAAGAATAAACTTATCACACTAAAACTGTCTGGCATGAAAAAAATACTCTTATCAACTCTAATATTGATTATTTCAATTTTAAATTGTTATGCTCAAACAATTGATCCATTAGAATCATCAGAACAATGTCCGGGGGTTAATGTAACATTCACTGTGACCATAACGGCTCAAAGTGTGCAAAGCGTACAACCCAAAGCTTTAAATGTAAATCCTGTTGTTGTTCAGCAACCATTTAATATTTCTGTAAATGGAAGCATCATTACATTTAATTTTATTGGTAAATTTTCTGACTACAATAATAAGCAAACATTTACGGTCTATTACACTAATACAAGCGGATTATCGGCAACTAAAGATTTTACGTTTCCCAAAATCAAATCATTATTAACAGCAAATTCATGTTCACAAGTGCAACCTTCGCCTGCAAACATTACTGCACCACGATGCCAAACAAGTGATTTCAATATCAGCTTTTCAAATGTGCAATATGGAAATCCTTTTGAATCACCACAGATTTGCTACGGTACAGTTTCAAATTATGAATACCTATTACCAGCAGGCTGGTCTCTTGGCGGTACCTCATCTAACGGCAGTACCTGGATTGCAGGAGGAAACAATGTAACAGTTACATCTGATTTATCAACAGGTGATGGAATGGC
The DNA here is from genome assembly GCA_035764525.1 of Chitinophagaceae bacterium. GTDB lineage: Bacteria > Bacteroidota > Bacteroidia > Chitinophagales > Chitinophagaceae > VBAS01. The sequence goes on from DASTZB010000041.1 coordinate 3,299, forward strand.
AATACGGATAAGGCCAACCAATATAGCATGTGCAAGCGGTTTGGTTGCGGGTCAGGAAAGTTCCGTTTCTATCTCACGACCAGCACCAACATTAACTATTACTGCAACGCAGGATTACATTTGTTCCGGTTGCGCAAGCTTCACAATTAATGGTATGCCAAGTGGGGCAACAGTTCAGTGGTCATTGTCCAACACAACAGATGCCTCAATCTCCGGATGTTCAACATGCTCAACTGTATCTATTTGCAGAAATACTTCTGCTAATACAATAATTGCCTTAACAGCAACAGTAACACATTGTACATTTACCTACCCCCCCGTTACTCATGATATTTCATTAGGTACACCTTCACCAAATCCTATTAATGTTGATTTAATTGATCCGGCCGTTGGAAGAATACAAGTTGATGTAGATCCGGCGCTTCCTGGTGTACTTAGCTACAACTGGTATAAAAATGGAGTTTTGCAAACTGCTCACGGTTCTTTTGCACAAATACCGATAACCAGGGATGTTTGTGACATCTATTATAGTATATCTGCAAAGGCCATAAATTCCTGCGGTACCTCTTCCCTTGTTTATAAAGATGTATATGTGCCACCTTGTGGTAATAGTTTTATGATTTCTCCTAATCCAGCGAGTAATTCAATTACGATTTCGGTTTCTCAAAATAAAACTGTGTCAACTACCAATAATACTTTTGATGAAATCAGGATATACGATTTTCAAGGTACCCTCAAGAAATATCAACAATACAAGATGGTTAATCAAGCGACTATTAACGTTTCTGACTTGATTAATGGGACTTATTTTATTGAAATTACCAATGGTACTTATAAGGAAAGGAAGCAACTGATAATTCAAAAATAGCTAAGCAATTGTTCGAAAGTTCAGAGCCTTGTTTTATTGACAAGGCTCTTTTCGAAATTCGGCAGGAGAAGGGCTGCTTACCTTTTTCTGCCCAGCGTCCACCACACACAAGGCTTAGAAGGAAGACTCTGGGCAGGAAAAACACCTATGACGATCGCATCTATTTGAGCGATCAAATAAAGTTAGGGATAACCCGTATCGTTAATCCTTCTATGATTATGTAGCCAACTGTCCCTAACTTTATTCTCTATGAATCGCATTGATCGCCTGGCCGCAATTCTTATTCAACTACAGTCACGGCCATTGGTAAAAGCACAGGATATTGCTGAAAAATTTTCGATTAGTCTTCGTACGGTTTACCGTGATGTAAAAGCACTGGAAGAAGCAGGTGTTCCGGTTATCGGTGAGGCAGGAACAGGTTATCGGCTCATGGAAGGTTATAAACTACCTCCTGTTATGTTTAACATGGATGAAGCAACAGCATTATTAACTGCATCTAAACTGGTACAATCAAAAACTGATGCAGGAATTTCTAAACATTACATTGCTGCATTGGATAAAATAAGAGCCATTCTTCGTCATTCAGAAAAAGATCATATCGAAGAAATTGATGAACATATTGCCGTCATGAATCATCCCTCCATTGTTTATCAACCGCCGGCAGAATTGCATCTGCAATCAATATTAAAAGCTATCGGTAGTTCTTCTGTCATCGAAATAAATTATACTTCACTTGAAAAAAATGAAAGCACAAAACGGAAAGTAGAACCGGTGGGTATTTATTATCTCGGCAGTCATTGGTATTTGATCGCTTTTTGCCAAATGCGAAAAGATTACAGGAACTTTCGCACCGATAAGATAGCACGATTAACTATTACAAGTGAAGCAAACTCAAAAATACATCCACCACTGCAAAGCTTTATCAGCAAGATGTCGGCAGACAAGGAGGTAACGAAAGTTGTAATAGATGTTGAGCCCGGTATTGTAAAATTCCTTGGCGAACAGAAGTACTATAATGGTTTTGTAAAAGAAGAAAAGGCCGGTGAGTATGTTCGGATGACTTTTTTATCAGGCTCACTCATGGGTTTTTCCCGCTGGTTCATGCTTTATGGCGATCATGCTAAAATTGTCGAACCCCTCGAATTAAACGATATGGTTGCGGAGATCGCAGAAAATATCTTAAAAAAACTGGAATATTCTCAAATGCTGCTGACATAGGGTTGTCACAAGTGGGTTGTTTCTTTGATTATTAAAACAAAACACTATGACATTCATTGATTTTTTTAAAAAGCAATTCATCGAAGAAGCCGCCACAACCCGCAAAATGCTGGCCCGCGTTCCCGACGACCAGTATAATTACAAACCGCATGAAAGATCGATGGTGATGAAATCCCTCGTAACGCATATTGCCGACCTGCCGGGCTGGGTCCATTTTACATTGACCACAGACGAACTCGATTTTCAAAAAGCATATGAGCAACCGGATGTCAACAATAATAAAGAGTTGCTCGCTTATTTTGAAAAACGATACAATGATGGTTTATCCGCTCTCGTTGCAGAAAATGAAAAGGTTTTGAATGACCCATGGACATTGAGAAATGGCGAAACGATCTATGCTACCAATCCAAAGATCGATGTGCTCCGGATGTCGATGAGTCAGCAGATACATCATCGTGCACAGCTCGGTGTGTATTTAAGATTGCTGAATGTTCCAATCCCGGGAAGCTATGGGCCAAGTGCAGACGAAACAGATATTTAATAATAAAAAAAGATCAGAATTGAAGCTCATGA
>DASTZB010000042.1:0-19317 GCA_035764525.1 Chitinophagaceae bacterium
CGAGGTACACCGAAGAAATAAAGATCATCAACGACACTCTTTTCATCACAACTCATGTAGCTCCATTAAAACAAGAGCTGATCTTCCAGAAAGAAAAAATAAAGCTTCGTGTGAACGAAGCTTTGGGTAAAAAAGTAATTAACGAAATAGTTGTTAAGTAAGCACTCCAAAACGGTTATCTCTTCTCACTACAGCATCAAAGATTTCCATCCTGTTATTCACTGCTTCTTCCAATATATCTTCTGAAGACACAATACCACGGAAAGAATGGATTTCAAAAACGGGCAGATAGCGAACATGATGTTGACGCATCAATTGCATGCATCTTTCAACAGAGTCATCCGTGGTGGCCGCAGGTAAACCTTTGTTCATTATATCACTCACCTTCGTCTTAGTAAGTTGCCTGTTAGTAATCACAACTTTGCTTGCAATGTCGTGTTCGGTAAGAAGTCCGACATATAATCCATCATCGTCCATTACGATCAGGTAATCTACATTTTCATGACACATGCGACTTAGTGCTGTATCTACTGAAGATCCAGGAGATACCGTGTGGAAATGCAATTCCTTTTTGGCAAGAATCGAAGTTATTTTTTCCATACGCTTCAGGTTTAATAGGTTTAGTAATCCTTTTAACCACAGTCTTTTTTCAATTTACGAATAAATTCCGGGAAAAAGTCGGACGGCAATTATTGTGCAAAAAATATTCCAACATTTCTTTTTGCACATCCTTTTAATAACTCCCGAATTTCAGCTGAAAAAATGAAGATATGATGAAGAGTTTGTAATGAAATTGTAAAGTTTGCCTGACTAAAGTTTTACTGAACCCTAACTCGAGGATCAACTACACCATACAAAATATCTGCAAGAATATTGATGATGATAAAGAATGTGGCTGAAATAAGAACCGAACCCATTACAACCGGGAAATCCAATTTCTCAAGTGCATCAACAGTCACCTTACCAATACCCTTCCATCCAAAAATATATTCAACAAAAAAAGCTCCCGCAAGCAATTCAGCAAACCACCCGGTAACCGCAGTTATAACAGGGTTCAGCGCATTGCGTAATGCATGTTTCCAGATCACTTTCATTTTACCCAGCCCCTTGGCATAAGCAGTGCGGATATAATCCTGGCTCAAAACATCAAGCATTGCGCTACGTGTAAGCTGGGTAATGATGGCCAACGGTCGAATGCCCAGGGTAAAAGCTGGCAGAATGAGATTGCGCATTGTCCATTTTCTCTCCCCGCTTATCTCATCTATATCAAACCAATTTCCATTGATATGCAAGCCGGTCCAATCTGACAGCAAGAATCCGAAAATATATGCAATGATGATTCCCATAAAAAATGAAGGGGCCGATATACCGATTATACTTGCAAAAACTGATGAGGTGTCCATCCATGAACCCTTTTTTGCTGCCGCTAACACCCCCAATGGTATCCCAATAACAACTGCAATTAACATCGCAGCGAAGGCAAGGATCAGAGTTCCCGGTAAAGCCTCCGTTAACACACTCCCTACGTCCTTTTTAGTTTGATATGATTTACGGAGATAAGGCACTTTTAATCCCACTTTGTTTTCTCCTCCAATAAAAATTCCTTTGAGCTTTTTTTCTTTAATGTCATTTGAAGAATGAATGGAGATTGGGGAAACATCATTTACATAATAAAAAAATTGTTTCCACTTTGGCTGGTCAAGATATAGTTCTTTGTGAATATTAGCCTGTGTCGCAGCATCACCTGTCTGTCCCATTATAAGCCGTGAAGGATCGCCAAAACCCTGGAAAAGAAAAAAAACAAGAATTACAACCCCTACTAATACCAGCAGGCCGTAAAGAAGTTTTTTGGTGATGAAGCTCAACAAGGTTTCTAATTTCTGATTTCTAATTCCTGTGTAAGCTATTACTTTTTTAATGCTTCCAGCGCTTCATCAAAATTTGCATAGCTCCATTTACCTGCCACAATACCCTGCTTCATATAATATAAAGTAGGATTAGCCCTCGCGGCTGTACGAATAGCGGTAAAATCGCAATTAAGCACAGTAATATTTTTAAAACCCATTTCCGAAAAAATTGTATTGGCTGAATCCCTATTCGTGCTTACAAAATAAAAAGGTATCCTTTTTTTGCTCGCCTCTGAATAAACAGCCAGCAGGTCATTTTTCCACTCCGGGTTCTTCTCCGGCAAATTAGTATTAAACAATAATAAGGAATGAGGTTGCGACAAAATAACCTCGGTTGAATCACTAATTGTACTATTGCCCGTAGAATCAGGATTATTTGCACTTGTCAAACTAAATCCTTTGATCGGAGGCTCATTATTCTTCCCTTTTCTAACAAGTTTATCATACCGATTGATGAACTTGTAAAGCGAATCATTAAAATCAGCAGGGAATTTATCAGCGGTAAATTCAACCTTCTGTCCTTGCTTGTCATAAACGAAAGTCATAACGATGCTATCGGGTACAGCATTTGCCGGCATCTTCATTTTTTCTGGTATACTGTTTCCTCTTTTGAATGGCAGGCAATCAACCGGCGGTAAATATCTTAATGAATACCATTGCAATCCAAAACTGAAAATTATAACTAAAAGCATTAAGCCGGTATTCAATCGAGGCGCAAAAAGTGGCCTGACATATTTTCTTGCGAACAGAATAATAAAAATTAATGCGGAGAGCAAGAGATCCTTATAGAATGAATACTCAGGAGTGATTTTTATACAATCGCCAAAACAGCCGCAATTAGTCGGTCTTCCCGTTTTGTAAGTATAGCCGGTAAGAATTGTAAAAAAAATCATTAGCAATAACAGCAACCAGCTAAACAATTTCATTCGCCAGCCGAGAAGTAATGCCGCGCCGGCAATTATTTCAAATGCGTTCATTGTTACCGATAAAAACAATGTATGGCCGTTCAAAAAATGAAATAAGTTCATCAATGTATCTTTCAGAAAAAAAGTACTCGTGGTAAGATCGGAGTTCCATACTTCAAAATACTCCTCCATCTTGTAAGCAGTACCAAGCGGGTCATTTGCTTTTACAAGACCAGAAAAAATAAAAAGTACTCCGACAAAAACCCTGATGACGTTAATAGTTATTTTCATTTAATACTTTTATAGATGCTCGATTTGTTTAAAGCGAAAATTTTTGATTTTTTTACTTTTAACTTTTGACTTTCTCTTCGCTCATCAATATCAACGCAAACACAGCATAATTTACAATATCAAGGTAGTTTGCATCAATCCCTTCACTTATTATTGTTTTTCCTTCATTGATCAGGATCTGGCGGATGCGCTGCAACTTCATCAATATAAGATCCACAAAACTTTCCTGGCTCATACTGCGCCATGCTTCGCCATAATCATGATTTTTATCCTGCATTAATCGCTTTGCAACGGCTACTTTTTCATCAAACATTGGCGATATCCTTTCTACTGGCATTTCTTCCGGATCGCTTTCAGTCAGGTCCAATTGAAAAAGACCGATCACTGCATAATTTATTATTCCTTTGAATTCTGCAGAAATATCATCGGCCACTTTTTGTTTTCCAGTTTCCTGGATCGTACGAACGCGTTGTGCTTTAATAAATATTTGGTCAACGATCGAGATCGTTCGCAGCACTCTCCATGCCGTTCCATAATCCATTGCTTTACGTAAAAAAATTTCTTTACAGGAACGGATCACTTCTTCGTATTGCTTGTCGGTTGTTGTCATATTCGTGAATGGTCAAGGTGAATGGTGAATTTGGATAAGCAAATGGGATTCCGCAAATAAAGTAAATTATTACTGACGATTGACCATTCACCATTGACGACTCACCTTCACTATCTTTAGCGTCAAAAATAGCGAACAAAAATCGAATGTTTACACTGAATTGTAATGGAAGGTTGTTGGTAATAGATAAGCCTCTTGTGATGGGTATCATTAATGCTACACCAGATTCATTTTTTGGTGGCAGCAGGTTCAATGGTGTTGATGAAATAGTGGCAAAGTCAGAAAAGATGCTGAATGACGGCGCTGATATCATTGACATAGGTGGTCAAAGTACAAGGCCGGGCAGTGAACCGATCTCTGAGGATGATGAAATGGAAAGAGTTGTGCCAGCTATAAAAGCAATTACAAATAAATTTCCCAAAGCGTTAATTTCTATTGATACCTTTTATTCAAAAGTTGCAATCGCTGCCGTTGATGCGGGAGCCACGATCGTGAATGATATAAGTGCCGGCAGCATGGATAATAAAATGATCGAAACTGTTGCAAAATTAAAAGTGCCCTATGTGCTGATGCACATGAAAGGAACGCCTCAAACCATGCAGCAAAACGCCGTTTATGAAAATGTGGTCCATGAAGTACTTGATTTTTTGATCGCAAAAACAAATGAGCTAAAACAAGCAGGCATTGTTGATATAATTATCGATCCTGGCTTTGGGTTTGCAAAAACGATCGATCAAAATTTTGAGCTGCTAAAAAACCTTTCTGTTTTTAAAATGCTTGACAAAGCGATCATGCTTGGCATTTCAAGAAAATCTACAATTTATAAAACACTGGGAATAAATGCTGATGATGCATTGAATGGAACATCAGTTTTAAATACGATCGGGCTAATGAATGGCGCATCAATTCTCAGAGTTCATGATATAAAAGAAGCAAAGGAAGTAGTTAAATTATTCTCCGCTACTTATAAATAAAAAACCTCTCTCCAATAACTGAAAAGAGGTTCTATTAAAGCTCTCCTGTTATTAATTTGCTTTATTAGGAGCATTTTTAGCAGCAAGTGAATCTGAAACTTTTTTAGCGGCATCAGCTTGTTCCTGGGTATCACTTACATTCAATACCTCAACGTCAAAGATCAGTGCCGCATATGGGCCACCAGGTCCCTGTTGAGGTCCGTAAGCAAGCGTTCCGGGAACATATAATGTGCCTTTGCCTCCTTTATTAAATAATGCAAGACCATCATGCCAACCCTGGATAGCATTCCCGGGTCCTAACTGGAAAACATATACACCCGCATCAAACGGTTTATCATCTACTAAACCTCTGCCGGCATATTTTACTGTTAAGAATTTTCCAACCGCTGCCGGTTCTCCAGTGCCCTTTTCTTTAATTACAACGTAAGTACCTTTAGGGGCCTTTACTGGTGTTATCTTTTTTGCAGCAAAATAATCCTGCATTTCCTTTTCTTCTTTTACTTTTTGTTTAGCTTCTGTTTCCTTTGCCTCTTTTTCCTGGCGAGGCCTGTCTTTTTCGATCTCTGCCTCGTAGTCCTTTCTTGCTATACTATCAACTCTAAAAACTTCAATTATTTTGATATATGTTTTGATCTGGTCACCTTTTTTTGCAAACGGGATCTGGCGCTGCATACCCTTTTTAATCAATGTATCAACGAGCTGAGTTGTGACTACACTATCTCCTTTTTTTAACTGTGTAAATAATTCAAAAGGGCTATAAGACCCAACCACCTGCTCTGAAACAGCAAAAAATTCAGGCATCTTTCCATGGTTATCATACAGGACTGAATCGTTTATCTTGTATACAACATTGAATTTCATTACATCATTAATTCTGGCAACAGAATCCTTACTGCCGCCGGAAAAGATCTTATAAACTAATCCGCTTTTTGTTTTTTTGTAATCAGCACTGCATGCCAGCATAACTATCGCCAGGACCGCTGACATGATCATTGTAATTTTTGCTTTCATTTTTGTTTTATTATTGAAGTAAATGTATATTTTCTTTCATAGCGATATGAAAATTCCTCACCGTTTCATCAAGTGATAAAGAGCTCCTTCCCCCAGATGCATTATAATGCCCGCCTCCTTCAAAATATTTTCGGGCAAACGTATTACAATCAAAATCTCCTTTACTCCGAAAACTCCATTTGCGTTCTTCATCCCTGTCGATCACTATAGCGACAAGTTTGATGCCTTTTATGCTTTGCGGATAATTTACGAGACCTTCAGTGTCTCCGGTTTTCACCTGGAATCTTATGAGGTCAGATTTTGGAATAACAATCAATACCGTATTGTATTCGTAAAAAACTTCCATCCTGTTTGTCAACACGTGACCAATAAACCGCATCCTGTTCTCCAAAAAATTATCAAAAAGCTCATTGTGCACATGCATGTGTTCAAGACCTCGTTCTTTCAGATCGGCAACAAGTTTATGCACGGCTGCGGTTGTTGATGAAAAACGAAATGATCCCGTATCTGCAACAACACCAGCATAAATGCAATCGATCATTTCTTTTGTAAACTTATCGCAGTGCCCGGAAGCGTATACAAAATCGTAGATCATTTCACAAGTGCTTGACTTGTTTGTATCGCTTATTCCCCATTCGAAACTTTTTTCATCAGGTTGTTGATGATGATCGATCAAAATTCTTGGACAAATAACCTGTTCCAATTTTGCCGTCAGGTTCTTTGTACGATGTATAGCATTGAAGTCAAGACAAAAGACCCATTCAGCCTGGTCGAGGATCTTTTCTGCTTTTTCTTTGAACATGTCATAATCTATCACTTCGTTACTTCCAGGCATCCAATTTAACCATCCAGCCCAGTTTGATGGTGAAATGATCGTTACATTATGTCCAAATTGCTTTAAAAAATGTGAAAGAGCAAGTGATGCACCCATAGCATCAGCATCGGGTTTCTGATGAGGAACTATTACGATTCTTTTAGCGTGATGCAATAATGGATAAATATCCTCTATGGGTTTCATAAACGGCTGCGAAGGTAGGGCAAATGAGCTGATGTGCAAATATGCTAATTTGCAAATTATCTGGATTCTTTATAAATGAATTATTAGCACATCTGCAAATTGGTTAATTAGCTAATTGAACATACTTTTGCGGCGCAAAAAACAAAGTATTTTATGAGCAATCGAACATTGACAATGATTAAACCCGACGCTATGAAAAAGGGCGATGCCGGTGCTATTCTTGACATGATGATCAAAGATGGCTTTCGTGTAATAGCATTGAAACAACTCAAATTGACACCGGAGAAAGCCGGTGAATTTTATGCCGTGCATAAAGCACGACCCTTCTATGGTGAATTGGTTGAGTTCATGAGCAGCGGACCTATTATCGCCGCCATTTTGGAAAAAGCAAATGCGGTAGCGGATTTCAGAAAACTGATCGGCGCTACTGATCCTGCAAAAGCTGATGAAGGAACTATCCGTAAGAAATATGCAGCATCAGTTGGTGAAAATGCAGTGCATGGAAGCGACAGTGATGAAAACGCAAAGATCGAAGGCGATTTTTTCTTTTCGGCGCTTGAAAAATTTTGAGAAGAGTTATCTTTTAAAAGCCGTCTCGTCTAAAGTGAGACGGCTTTTTTATTTATTGATCCAGAAATCATAATACTTCAGGTGCTGTATCCTACCGCCTTCTTTATAAATAAGATTAGCATCTATTTTAAGATCAGTCCTTCCTGAAGAAAGATTAAATTCAGAATAAGGAATAAAAAATGACATGTCATTATAATCTGCCTGATCATAAGCGGGAGTAATTAATTTATTTACTGCCAGCCGCCAGGTTCTGCTTCGGTAAGTAGAATTATCGGATGTCTCACAAGCCGTGAACTTGACATGTACCTTCATTCCCTTAATACCAATATCGAATACATCAAAATCTGTCCACAGCCTATCGAAGGAGGCCCTCGGAGTAAAGGCTTTATTTGAAATGCTTGCTGAGAGAAATAAAAACGAGCATAAAGAAAGAATCCTCATAGTGGATGTAAGCAATATCTTTTTCCTAGCAGCTCATTTTGTATAAAGTGGTGGTTGGGCTCTAAATTTAAAAAAATTGGAAGCAAGTATAAAAAATTGACGGATTTATGGGTCAACAAAAAACGAATCAGCGGTTCGTGGTTGTTTGAGTTAAGCTAGTCCCACTTGAGTCAACAACCTTATATCACTCTTTCCGTCTTCATCTTATATTTTACAGGTTTTACTGTGTAGCCTTCTTTGCGTAATAATTTTATCACCCCTTTTTCACCGGCAAGATGCCCAGCTCCTACTGCGATCGTTAAGGCTTTGTCTGGCATTAAAGTTTTTAATTTTTGTACCCAATTGCGATTACGGTTATAGATTAAAATATCTTCATAGTTACCCAGGCCGCCATCATCTTCTTTTACAAATTCGCCAAGCTTCTCAATATCCTGCGACTTATATGCTTCAATCATTTCTTCAAATTGTTTATCTGCCTCGGATTTTGAGCCGCCATCATTTACATATTTTAATAATTGCTCTGCTTGTAATTTGTAAGGTATGCTGTCAAATATCGATGCCTGGTAACTCATCGTTTCAAGACCTTCTACCCTTTTTTTGTCTTTCTTTGCTTCTTCGAGTATCAGTTGTTCCATTGCTACGGATTCTTCACAACCAATTCCTGATTCCATCAAAAGTGATGAAGCAAGCATTGGCTTATACGTTTCCAACTTCGAAAATGGTAACAAACCGCTCTTGTTTTCCATAAACTCTTTTACTTTTTCATAATCTTCTTTACTCAGCAGGTCGGCCAATGTTGTGTCATTGCGCATTTTAAAATCTTTTAACGCAGTTATCATCTCCATCAGGTTGTCCATGTCCACTTCAAAATATACCCGGTCAGATCGTTGAATCGCCGCTATTAAACTATCACCCAGTATTGCATCGTCTTTACAAATCATGTGAATGGTGCCATAGAGATAGGAAGGTTTGGTTAGGCCATTACCGCTTATTTCCCAAAGCAATGATTTTTCTAAGGGCTTCTTATTACCCTGTGCTTCAGCGTTTGTAGTTATTATGCTAAGCGCAAAAAGCGGAAGCAAGTATTTAGTAATTGTTTTCATGAGCTATTTTAAACTTTTATTGATTGAGTCGATCCAGATACCACTGCTTCTTCTCCATACATTTGATCTTTAAATTTCAAAGACGGAGAAGGGATAAAATTACCGATACCAAGATCGTTCCATTTTGTATTTACTGCCATTATGGTAGCATCATCTGCCACAATAATATTTGGCCAGTCACGATTGAAATCATCGAATTCTTTTGTTTTACGGGTACCATCAAAGCCAATGCAAGCCATATAGTTTGAAGTTTGAGGTTTTAGGTTTGAGGTTCGTTGTTTACTTATATGAGAATCTCTTTTCGGATCAAGGTTATTACAAAACCGCCACAAAGCTGTTGGCAGATCATTGGCATCAACTGTATGTTCAACGTACAGGATCATCTTCACTCCCTTTGCTTCTTTCAAAGAACAAATCTCCTCATGTAACTCTTTAATATGAGCTTTCCTGTTTTTCTTAACTGAAATAATTATACAGGGAATTTCTCTTGCAAGCAATGATGAATTAACGGAATGTACCTCATCAAATTTCTCTTTCAATATTGAATCAATTAATAATTGTTCATTATTAATTGTTAATTCAAATTTATCATCTACCTCCTCAGGATACTTAAATGTTCCATCAATACACATCTTTCCTCCGAAACCCAATTTGCTACAACTATGATCAAGCACATCCATCGGTCCGGTCGAAAAATAAACATCGGTAGCAGGGTTCATGTTCTTAAAAACATATTTTGCTAATTCCTCATAACTCTGAATTTTTATTTCACCATCCACCAACACAAGTATTTTATTAAACATCATTTGCCCGGCGCCCCACATTGCATTCATCACTTTCTGTCCCTGCCCAGCATAATCTTTTATGATTTTTGCGATCACCAAATTGTGAAATACTCCTTCCACCGGCATGTCCATATCCACTATTTCGGGAACCAATGTCATTTTGATCGGCGCTAAAAAAATTCTTTCGGTTGCTTTTCCAAGCCATGCATCTTCCTGTGGGGGAATACCAACAATAGTCGCGGGATATACAGGATCCTTCTTATGTGTAACAGCAGTGATGTGAAATCGTGGATACCAATCGGGTAAAGAATAATAACCGGTGTGATCCCCAAATGGTCCTTCCCATATCATTTCATCGCCCGGTTCAACATAGCCTTCAATAATAAAATCCGCATCTGCAGGTACTTCAATTTCTGGTTGAGTGATACATTTAACCAATTCGACTTTTTTCTTTCTTAGAAAGCCTGCGAGCATATACTCATCGACATTCTCCGGCAATGGTGCCGTTGCTGAATAGGCATAAACCGGATCACCGCCGAGGGCAACTGCCACTGGCATTCGCTTTTTCAATTTTTTATATTCATTAAAATGTTTGGCAGAAACTTTATGCTTATGCCAATGCATACCTGTAAGTGTTGGGCCAAACACCTGCATTCGATACATTCCAACATTTCTGATTCCTGTGTTCGGATCTTTGGTATGAATAACAGGTAATGTAACAAATGGGCCTCCATCTTTTGGCCAGCATGTGATCACTGGCAATTTTGTTATATCAGGTTCACGCATCAATATTTCCTGGCATTCGCCTTTTCCACTTTTCACTGTAGGCATCCAGGAAGCAAACTGACTCAGCTTCGGAAGCATTTTTAATTTATCCAGTATCCCTTCTTTGGGCGCAGATAAGAGTTTAAATAAATTTTCAATCTCTTTTGCCACATCATCCAGGTGCTGAACACCAAGCGCCAAACACATTCTTTTTTCACTTCCATATGCATTCATTAATACAGGAAAATCATAACCCGTGTTTTCAAACAGCAATGCCTTACCTCCACCGGGCTGTTTACTCATGCGGTCGGTTATCTCCGCCATTTCTAATTTAGGATCTACAAAAGCCTTGATGCGAATTAACTCACCTTCTTTTTCTAATGTATCAATAAAATGCTGCTGATTGCGGTAGGCCATTGCTTATATATGAAACTCAAAGTTAATTTGGAATCAGCAATAAGCAATTGTCAGCATGGAATAAGCAATATCAAGTAAAGATCATAACGGATTGGTTGGACATCCGAATTTTCCTTTTTTGCCAAAGCCACCGTTGCGGCCCCCGCCTCCGCCAAACGAGGGACGAAAGCTTATATTAATTCCTGTAAAATAATAAACATCTTTTTGAGTAGCACCTCCCCGTTGTGTTGCTTTGGTTGGGAAATTGGCATCGCCACCGGGAAGCTCATCTGTTCGATAGGAAAGATCTACGGCGGTTTGTCCTCGTGCTGCAAGCAGATCATTATAATCCGGATAACTTGTACTCACGTCATCCAGATAATCGGTGAATAATTTTCTTAACCCAAACTCAATTCCTATTCGTAGATTCTCCGTAATAACAAATTTTACTCCGGCGCCTAATGGAATGCTTGGTTGCCACAATGAATATGGTTTCTTATCAGGATAAATTCCCTGGCCTTCGGTACTCAACGGCTTTAAAAAAACCTTTCGGCCTGTCGAATCATGTGTATAAGGATTAAAATGAAAGATGCCGAGGCCTATAAAACCATATGGCGAAAATCTTTTTTCATACAGATTGAACAAATAATATTCGGCAACAAAACTGATTTCGGATATAGCCGATTCAAATTGCAAATTCCTTAACCGAAGTTCCTCTTTCTCGCTGTAAGCATCGCTTCCGTTTACTCTGGCAAAATTGTAAGCACCGCGTATAAGGATCTGATCCTGCAATTCGTAATGAACCGTAAGACCAATAAACCCATTTGTTATTTTTTTAGGATATAGTTTGTCGAGTAAGTCGCCGTTGTAATTTGCCAGCCCTCCAGCCACACCGATATGCACCCGTTGCGCAGTGAGTAATAAACCATTCAATAAAAAAAGAATAAACAGGGAAACTGTTTTCATGAGCCTGATTTGCGTTCGTTGTGCAAAAATAAGGCCTGAATCATCAAATTAGGTATAATTGAGTATCCCCAATTCCCATGAGGCTATTGTTGCACATTTCTGGGGCAACGTGTACTATGAAGCGCTGAAGAATTTTCCGCATTCACGCTTTTGAATAATTGAGCAAAGGCAGAAAATTTAATTTCAAAATTAATCCCGAAGAAATAATACCAATCCATTTCAGAAGGCGTACCTCTTTGTTCGCCATGATTGGGATAAGGTTGTCCGCCAGGCAGCTCATCGCCGCGATAAGCCATTTCAACGGCTTTTGCTCCTTTTGCCTGCAATAACGCATTGCGATCAACATAAATACTGCTGACATCATCAAGATAATCAGTAAAAGTTTTTCGTTGACTGAATTCAACTCCAATATTTATGTTGTCTCCGATTGCATATCGTGCCCCGGCACCGAAGCCAAGAGCTATTTGAGTAAGTTTATATGGTTTTTGTTTTGGAAACTGGGAAAGACCCTGTCCTTCTGTACTTAAAGGTTGTAAGAAAGTTTTTTTACCATCTTTATCATAGGCCCATGGATTAAAATGATACAACGATATACTTCCAAATAGATAAGGAGTAAAATGTGTTGTGGAAAGATCAAGCAATGACGTTTCCATACTAAGTGATGCTTCTTTGATGGTTGTATTAAAACTAAGGTTCCGTGGTTTTAAATAATCACGATTGTAACGATCGGCTGCATCAATATGTCCAATTGCAAAACCTCCTTTTAAAGAGATCCACCTATTTAATGATTGACGGATAGTGAATGCCACTGTAGCTTTTGAATGCGAAAATGTGAAGCTATTTGGATTCAGATCACCCTGGTAATTCATTTTTCCAACAAAGAGGCCAAGATATGTTCCTTTGTTTTCGATTTGCGACCAGGAGTTGATACTACAGGAGAAAAGGCAAAAAATAATTGCCAGCAGGTGGTTAGTTCCGCTTTTCATAGATAATGGATTTTAAGCAAATAAGAATTTGCCAGCTTTATAACGCTTCTTTCTTCTTAAAATTATCTGGGAATGGAATTAATCAGCGATTAAAGCTGATGCCAAGACCCGGCAGGTCAGAGAAAATGATCTTTCCGTTGTCATAAGAAATTCCAGTTGCAACATCTTCAGCAAGTAACAACGGCCCATCCATATCAACATGATCAAGTAATGGCAACAAATGTGCAATAGCTGCAGTGCCAATTGTAGTTTCATTCATACAGCCGATCATTACTTGCATGTTAAGTTCTCTTGCTTTTTTTATCATTCTTCTTGCCGGTGTGATTCCACTGCATTTTGTCAATTTGATATTTATACCATGAAAAAATCCATGACATTTCTCCACTTCATTTTCCAATGCGCAGCTTTCATCAGCAAACAATGGCAGTTGAGAAGCTTTATAAAGAACTTTCATTCCTTCCCAATTATCTCTTGCCAAAGGCTGTTCGATCAACTCCACTCCTAACTCTTTTAACAATGGAATTTTTCGCAATGCCTGTTCAGTGGTCCATCCCGCATTTGCGTCAACACGCAAAATGGAATCTGTATTTTGTCTTAATGCTTTTACCATTTCAATATCATTCTCCGTTCCCACTTTTACTTTATAGATCGGCCATGGCTTTTCTTTCATCTTCTCTACCATTGTATCGATCGTATCAATCCCGATCGTATAATCTGTTATTGGGTTTTTGGAAATGTCTAAATTCCAAAGTTTGTAAAGCGGCTTGCCTTTCATTTTGCCATAAAGATCCCAGGCAGCGATATCCAATGCACAAACAAGAAATGGATTGTTAGGTATAAGATGATGCAGGTAATGCCAGTAACGTTCAGGTTCGGTAAAAGCAAATTTCTCAACAAAGGGCTTTTTCTTTTCCAACTCCTCGATCATTTGTTCAACTGTGATATCATAATATTTTATCGAAGGAGCTTCACCATAACCTTTAATACCAAAGTGCTCCAGCTCAACTATCAAAGTTGGTTGATGTGTTTTTGTGCCGCGGGAAATTGTAAACGGATAACGAAACGGAAGATTGAATTTGTAATAATTCACTTTCATGCATCAAATATAAGATAGGGAAACTTATGCTTTATCTTCCGCTGCTTTTAATATAATCACCAAGCTCTTCGTTAAATTCATTTTCATTAATGAGATCTTCCAGCAACAAATGCATTCTGTATTTCCATTCATTATTTGGATTTGCGGGAACATTTATTCTTTCTTCATGTGGGTTTTCCCTCCGCAACTTTTCATTCATCCCAAGAATATCCTGTAGCTGAAAAATATTCCACATCGCGGGAGAGTATAAATGCTGAATGATGATCGCACGATTCACCCACGGTTCGCAAAAAACAGGCGGATCGCCATAATGACCAAGGACATGATGATAAAATGAAGTGATCTTTGTTTTATCCTCTTCCCACCAGCCGCGGATAGTACTCATATCATGCGTTGATGGAGTGATAACTGATAAATATGGGGCGTCCCCGGGAAGAAAAAATTCTGATCCAGATTTTTTCGGCATGCGTTGAATCTCCAGACTGAGAATACCCAACTGGTCCATAACCTCAGGTACACAATGGGGCACCATTCCAAGATCTTCACCGCAGATAAGCATATTCGTAGCACGTTTCAAATAAGGAAGTTTATGCATTGCCTCTTTCATCCAAAAATCATCTTGCCTTTTGAAAAAATAATTGTCATAGAGGTCATATAACTTTCTTTTTTGTTCATTATCGAGATAACGGAAAGAAATTGTTTTATCAGCACCGATCCTGAAATGAAATTGTTTTCCATCCGTGCCCGGCTCTTCAAACAAAATAACATTTGAGATGAGATCAAACAAACCGGTTTTTAACCTTACATTATCCTCATCTTCTTCAAGTGTGGCGACGTAAGCTTCTACTTTTCTTTGTGTGGCATATTCCGGTTTCAGATCATACAAACCATATTCTTTTCTTATAAGGAAATCGGCTTTTATTTTTCCTGAATAACTGGCGAAGATCTCATCAAGCACTGCATCATTTATGAAAGGCTTACACAAACGATCATGATCAAACCACATTCCTCTTTCGCCAAATTCATTTACATGCACGGTTATCGCCGGTACAAAATGACCCATGATCCCTTCTACCGCATGAATAGGAATGCTCCATATTCTAAAGAACCCGAGTATATGATCTATACGGAATGCATCAAAATAATTACTCATTTGCTCAAATCGCTTTCGCCACCATTCAAAATGATCTTCCTGCATTTTTTTCCAATTGTAAGTAGGAAAACCCCAATTCTGTCCTTTCACCGCAAAATCGTCAGGCGGCGCCCCGGCCTGGAAATCCAAATTGTAAAGTTCAGGATCGACCCAGGTATCACAACCAAAGCGGTAAACACCGATCGGGATATCACCTTTGAATACAATTCCTTTTTTATGGCAATAATCCACTGCCTCTTTTAATTGTTTGTGCAAATGAAATTGCACGAAATAGTGAAATGATATTTCACGATAAGCAGAAGAATTTTTTGCTGAAAGTTTTTCTATTGCTTTTTTATTATAAACAGCAAAACCTTCCCAATTACTGAAATCAGATGTTTGATATTTATCACGCAAATAACAAAAAGCCGCATAAGGCATCAGCCAGTATTTATTTGCATGAAAGAATTCCTTATACTCTTCGTCATCAAAAAACTCGCTTGATGTGTTGCTAAAAATGTCATTCAATACTTCGAGCTTGGTTTTTACCACTTCAACATAATCAACATAGGGCAGCTTGTTCAACTGCTGCTGTTTTTCCGACAGTACTTTTATTTTTGCAACATTCGATTTACCTGCAACTTTTTCGAGATTGATATAAAGCGGATGCAATGCAAATGCAGAAATAGCAGCATAAGGATATGAATCGGACCAGGTGTGTTTAGCAATTGTATCATTTACCGGTAAAATCTGTATGAGACGTAAGCCGGTTGTTTTTGCCCAATCAGCCAACAGCTTCAGATCGTTGAACTCTCCAACGCCAAAACTTTTTTTACTACGTAAACTAAAAACAGGGACTGCTAAGCCGGCGCCTTTCCATGTATTGTTCTCTACATGAATAAACCCATCATGAAGAACGATCAGTTTCTTTTTTTCCGGTTCTGCAAATACGATCCTGTTATCACCATCTTCAAAATGGACAAACCGTTTTTCTTTTTTATTATAAATGCCATATTTATATGCCATAGGAAAAATGTCATCTGAAAGGTCAAGCTTACAGCTCCACCAGTTTTTTTCCTTAGTTAATAAAACAGGTTTTACCATCTGCCACTCACCCATTTCTTTTCCACTGCCGCCAATACAAACACATTCATTGCTTTTAAGTAAAGGAGCTTTTATTTTAAAAACATGAGTGAATTTATCTTTAGACTTTGCAGATGATTTTGAAGTCGGTCTTTTTAATAATATGTCTGCAAATGGAGTTGAATAAAAAGCATTCTCATATTCACCGGCATGATTCCATGTGTCAATCAGTTGTACTTCCTTTATCCCATGCTTCGGCACTTCTATCAAACGATCTTTGCCATACTCGGGAATGATCTCGCCATCTTCGTGACGAAGGATATACTTGTAATGAAATGAAGGGGCCTCTTCTTTATCGATCTTAATATTGGCAACCCAAAATTCATCGTTCAAATAAGTCATTGGAATAGCTCCTTTGATGAGGTCAGTGCCCAACTCACCATTATCGCTAATCCACAATGATTGGCCAAAAGAAGTCTTGAAACGTAAGTAAAATTGTATTCTCATAAATTAGTCAGGCAAGCAGACAATCAATCATTAAGCTATCCAATAAGAGCCTGCCAAAGCAATCCTTAACTCTGTGTTCTTTTGACACATTGAACGAAAGTAACAAAAAACTTCATTTAAAAAAGCGATTTTTAGCAAGACTACACAAACATTTTAAGACCTCTTTTATGAAAAATGATTTTTTACGCTGGCAAAGATTATTTCTTTTTTGTCTTGGACTGTCAATCGCCGGGGCTTTTGCAATGAAATGGATGGAAAGCGACCTCCTTTATAAAAATGAAAAGATCTCAATTTTTGGATTAGAATTGTTCTATCCTAAAGAAAAGATCATTGAAATCTTTTCCAGCCTCAGCGACAAAGTAAAAACGATCCTGGGCTATCATTTAAGTTTCGACTTTATTTTTATGGCCGGTGTTTACCCCGGTATTGCCTGTCTATGTATGATAGCTGCCACGAAAGTGGATGGCAAAAACTTAAAGCGGGCATTATTCATCTTTGCCTTTTTGCAGATCTTCGGTTGGACTTTTGATGTTATAGAAAACTATTATTTACTGAAATGGCTAAAGAGCCCGATCATTGGTGGTGACTTCGCTTTTTACCATGTCGTTGTTTACAGCAAATGGATAATAGCTTTAACAGGAGCTTTTTTTGCAATTGCAATTCTTGTGGGTTCTATGTTTAAAAAGAAAAAATCTGCGATCTAAAATCTGAAATCTGAAATCCGTTCCCTTATCTTTGCGACAACAAATTTTTAGCGAATGGAGCAACAAAAGAATTCTACTTTGATCTGGTGGGTAATATTTATCGCATCAACTGCTGGCCTTGCTTTTGCTATTTACAGTCATTGGGAATGGCTCACACTTATTTTACCTTTCGTTGCCACTTCTTTCGTTAAGGCATTAAGAATAATGTAAGATCTTATTTTCACCTTTTACCGACACGACGACTAACTAATTGCTTATAAAAAAACCCGGCCGAGGCCGGGTTTTTAGTTTTCATCAGTTAAGGCTCCATCTGCGCATCATGGCACTGGCTGACTTTGCTTGTCTTTGCCTGTTCCACATGTCCTGCACAGTAAATGTGTTCTTTTTCTGATCTTTTACAATTGTGGTTGTCGCCACTGTTTCTTTTACTTCGTTGAACAATTGATCTTTTGTTTTTTCATCTAATTGTTCAGGTACGGGCATAATAATGCTCTTCATAATACTCCTTTTTTTAATCTGTCGGTTAACAATCGTCTGAGCTGGGAAGTAATTAAAACCAGGAAATTTAAATAGGACTGGTTAGGTTACGTTCTTTGTAGTTGTTTATTTCTTGCTCAGTTTTGAGATGCAAATGTACGTAGAAAACGCTTATCATACAAATGAATGAAGAACTAATTTAATAAAAGATTGTCTGCTGTAGGCATTGATTTTTTAAATACAATCACTTACTATAAAATAAATTCATATTCATAAAACCATTGGGAAAATCGGTTACGTCAATGGTTTGTTGATTTGCAACAGGTAGCATATGATATTACATGAAGAAGTCGAAATGATAAATATATAATACACTTATTTACGAAATAGGTAATTACTTACATTAAAATTTTTGCTTTTAAAATGTAATGAAAATCGAGCATACATATATCATTTACATTGTTGAATGCAAAGACTGGAGGTATTATATTGGTATAACAAATGATCTTGAAAAAAGATTATGGGAACACAATACTGCACATGATGAAAATTCTTACGCTTTTTCTCGCAGGCCTGTTGAATTGAAATATTTTGAAATTTTTGCTGACGTTAACCAGGCAATAGCAAGAGAAAAACAAATTAAAGGTTGGTCAAGAAAAAAGAAACAAGCATTGATAGTGCAGAATTTTGATAAGTTGAAAGAGATTGCAAAATCAAAAAGAATATTCAAAAGTGATGACTGTCAGGCTGAGCTTGCCGAAGCCCTGATGAGCAGATGTACATAAGCCTAACAACCCTTCGACAAGCTCAGGGTGACAAACACTCAACAAATTTAACTCGCTTGATTTAAAAATAAAGGCAAGCCGGATGTCCAATCATCATCAATATAAAGTTCGAAAGAATACCGGCCAGCCTTTTCAAATTTTACCTGGTTAAAATTAAAAACAAGATTAACTGCAGAGTATTGGCCATTTTTTGGTTGTGCAATACTCATTTGCCCTTCTATTGGTTTTATTAGTTCTACTTTATTTCCATCAGTAAATCTTAAACGCATATTATGAGTACCAGTTTCTTTTTCTGAAAAACGCATCCTGCAGGCAACACAAAAACTTTGCTGCACAAACGGGAACTGTTTAGAATGTATAGAATCAAATGTTCCTACTACAGTTAGTTTGCTATTATTATCCTGCGCAAAATCGCAGAGGGTGAAGATTTCTATTTCCATGCTCCTAAAATTAATGAAATAAAATACAGCAATGCCTAGCTAAGAGGCAACCGCAATAAAACATTACTTGTTTTTTTTGAAACAAAATTGATAGCTTTATATCCCAACTCAGAACCAACTATCCTCCCCTTTAAAAATTATATTCTTCCTACACTATAGAAGGCCGTAGCCTTTGAAATTTTATTCAATAATTTTTTTAATTAAAACCATTTGCAAATGAAAAAATTAGCATTCGCTTTTTCAGCAGTTATTTTAAGTTGCTTCATAACCTGCACGAATAACGCTGCCCATGAAGGCCACATGAGCGAAAAAGCTGAAAAGAACCTGGAAAATACCAAGGCTGTAATCGCTATGTTCCCAAGTGG
>DASTZB010000043.1:0-22130 GCA_035764525.1 Chitinophagaceae bacterium
GTTTCAACGATCTCCGCCTGCTCCTGCACATGTACTTTATTATAACCAGTCGCTGTGGATGCTGATGGTTGACGACTAATCACTCCATAATTAATACTATGCAAATTCATTTTTAAAAAAGACGCCGCTCCCATATTCAAAGGTTCTTCCTGTACCCAGAACCATGTCGCTTTATTATACTTTTCATATAAAGCGTCAAGCTGATTAATTGGTAAAGGATATATTTGCTCCACGCGAATGATCGCAATGTCATTCCTTTTATCCTTCTGTTGTTTCTCTGCCAGGTCAAAATAAATTTTACCACTGCAGAACAAAACTTTGCTCACTTTCGATGCGTCAGCGTATGTGTCATCAATTACTTCTTTAAATCCTCCGTTTGTAAATTCAGTCATTACAGCATAAGAACCCGGGTGACGAAGATTGGCCTTTGGCGCAAAATTTATCAATGGTTTTCTGAAGGGCCATAATAACTGGCGACGCAATGCATGGAAAAAGTTAGAAGCGGTTGTAATATTTGTTACTACCATATTCAATTCAGCACACATTTGTAAAAACCGCTCCAGCCTTGCACTGCTGTGTTCAGGGCCTTGTCCTTCGTATCCATGCGGGAGTAATAAAGTAACTCCGTTCATCCTGTTCCATTTTTGTTCGCCGGCAGCGATGAACTGATCGATCATAGTTTGGGCTCCGTTACCGAAATCACCAAACTGTGCTTCCCAGATCACCAGGGCATTTGGATTTGCCAATGCATAACCGTATTCAAATCCCAACACACCGTATTCACTCAATAGTGAATTATAGATCCTGAATCTTCCTTTTGCGCCCGGTAATTCACTTAACCGGTTATATGCTTTGTCATTTTCTTCATCACGCAAAACAGCATGCCGGTGACTGAATGTTCCCCGCCTTACATCCTGCCCACTCATCCTTACATCTTTTCCATCAAGCAATAAACTTCCGTAAGCAAGGAGCTCGCCGGTTGCCCAATCCACTTTATTTTCTGTTTGAAATAATTTTATTTTATCCTGCAACAGTTTTTCCACTTTACGCAACGGCTTAAAACCTTCCGGCCATTTCATCATTGCATCAAAAATAGTTCTGAACGATTCTTTATTGATCGCCGATACAGGAGAATTATCAAAATCTTCCATCGTTGCCCTGTGCAATTTTTTCCATTCGAGTTCCGGCGGCTGATATTTATATGGCAAGGGGTTTTGCTTCACTTCATCCAACCTTTCCTGCAGGTCAGCCCAGAATTTTTTTTCCATTTCTTTTGCCAGCTCCCTTGCATCTTCTTCACCATGCTCCATCAAATAATTTACATACACTTCTCTTGGATTTGCATGTTTCTCTATCAATGCATACATGTGTGGCTGTGTAAACTTAGGATCATCGCCTTCATTATGACCATGACGGCGATAACAAACCATATCAATAAAAATATCGGAATGAAATTGCTGCCGGAATTTTGTAGCCATTTCCACACATTTCACCACCGCTTCGGGATCATCGCCATTTACATGCAATACCGGCGCCTGTATTGCCGCGGCTAATGAAGTACAATAATCAGAACTTCTTGCATCATCAAAGTCGGTAGTGAAACCAATCTGGTTATTAATTACAAAATGAAGAGTACCGCCGGTATAGTAACCTTTCAGATAACTCATCTGCAAAACTTCATATACAATTCCCTGGCCAGCTAATGCAGCATCACCATGAATCAATATAGGAAGGATCTTATCATAATGACTTGCATACATTATATCAGCCTTTGCTCTTGAAAAACCGACAACGACCGGGTCAACCGCTTCAAGATGCGAAGGATTAGGCATCAATTTCAAATGCATCGTTTTACCATTGGGAGTTTCCACTTCACTTCCGAATCCCATATGATATTTTACATCACCGCTTCCCATTGTCTGATCCAGCTTCGCTGTCCCTTCAAACTCACTAAATATCTGTTCATACGTTTTGCCAAGAATATTTGCCAATATATTTAACCGGCCACGATGTGCCATGCCCATCACTACCTCATGAACATCTAACTCCGCAGCAGTATTAATGATCGCATCAAGAGCAGCAATTGTCGTCTCCCCTCCTTCTAATGAAAATCTTTTTTGACCGACATATTTTGTATGCAGGAATTTTTCAAACATTACGCCCTGGTTCAGCTTTTCCAGGATCCGTTTCCGTTGTTTCAATGAAAGCTTTTCATGGAAACCTTTCTCCATTTCAGTCGTCAGCCAATCTATCTTTTCCTGTTTGCTGATGTATTTGAATTCAATGCCTACATGATGAGCATAGCATTTGTCAAGATGTGCTATTATGTTTTTTAAAGTAGTTGTACCAAGTCCAATCAAACTTCCGGCATGAAAGGTTTTATCAAGGTCAGCTGCAGTAAAACCAAAGAATTCAAGATTCAGATTTGCGCCACGATCTTTTCTTTCTCGAATTGGATTTGTTTTAGCGATCAGGTGACCTTTGTTGCGATAACCAAGGATCATCCTGTAAACACCAAGTTCTCTTTTCCAGTCAATTCCACTTTCCACACTTACTTGCGGTGCTTCTTTTATTGCGGCGCCATTTCCATTTGTCGCAGGCTTTCCGCTTGCAATCGCAAAATCAAATCCTTCAAAAAATTTTCTGAACTCCGGATCAACGCTTTCTGGATTTTTTACAAAATCCTGGTATAAATTTTCAACAAATGCCGGATGCTGACTGGTGATATATTGGAAATCTTTCATCGAGGTCTCGTTTCATCGCTCCCGATTTTAAATAGGTATAAAGAGAGCTGGGTTGCAAATATCTGCCAAAAAACCGAATATGCTGTCATTTTGAAGGTTTTAGGGTTTTATGGGGTCAGCTACAAATCCCTGAGCATCACCTGTTGCATCGCACTCTTTTACGTTCTGGATTTCTATTCATCTTTTTTAGAATTTGATAGTTCATCTTTTGGTGATTAAGCCTCTCAACCCTACCTTTGCTGTCCTCAAAAAAAAGAGTTAATGGCAAATCATAAAGCAACAAAAAAGGATGCACGCCAGGCAGAAAAGCGTCGTGTAAGAAATAAGTACTATGGCAAAACAACCCGTAATGCTATTCGTGATCTTCGTGAAATAAAAGACAAAAAAGAAGCAGGAGAAAAAATGCCAACGACAGTGGCAATGATCGATAAGTTAGCCAAGAAAGGTATCATTCATAAAAATACTGCAGCACATTTAAAAAGCAAGCTGGCTAAAAGGATCAACAAATTAGCTAAGTAATTCTTTAAATATATTTCTTAAAAGGTCTCGCCTAAGGCGAGACCTTTTTTATATTTAGACCTCAAATCACGATCATGAAAAAACTGCTTACAGGCATTTGTTTATTGACTATTCATTTTCTCTCAGCGCAAAATATCACAACTGTATTTGATAAAAGCAACGGTACAAAAACTCCCACTTATTTTGAAGCTATCGATTGGTGGCAAAAATTAGATGCGCAATCCGGCAAAGTGAAAATGCTTACGATGGGAATGAGCGACGCAGGTTATCCCCTGCATTTAGCAGTTGTTGCAAACAATGGTGATTACAATTTTGATAATATCAGGAAGAATAATAAAAGAGTCATCCTTGTCAACAACGGTATTCATCCCGGTGAACCAGATGGGATAGATGCAAGCATGTTATTAGCAAGAGATATCGTCACCAATAAAATAAAATTGCCGGACAATGTTGTTCTTGCCATTATTCCTGTTTATAATATTGGGGGTTGTTTAAATCGCAGCGCCGATTATCGTGTTGATCAGAATGGACCTGAAGAATTTGGTTTTCGTGGCAATAGTCAGAATCTTGATCTCAACAGGGATTTTATTAAATGTGATTCTAAAGAAGCAAGAGCATTTGCAGAAATATTTCATTTAACTGATCCCGATATTTTTCTGGATAATCATGTAAGCGATGGTGCCGATTACCAGCACATCATGACACTCATTTGTACACAGCACAGTAAACTAGGTGGTGTATTGGGAGAATATTTAAATAAAACATTTGAGCCTGCTTTATATGCAAGCATGAAAGGGAAAGGTTACGATCTTATTCCTTATGTAAATGCATTTGGCGACACACCCGATAGTGGTTGGCCTGAATTTTTTGAAAGCCCGAGATATAGCAGCGGTTATGCAGCTTTATGGCACACATTCTCCTTTATATCAGAGACCCATATGCTGAAACCTTACGATCAAAGAGTGAGATCAACCTATGAGCTCATGAAAAGCTTTATTGATTTCACTGCAAAGAATAGTGAGACAATAAGACAATTAAGAGATCAAACTAAACAATCTGTAAAAACACAGGCACAGTTTCCAATTGCATGGGCACTCGATCGTTCCCAATCATCAAAGAGAATTTATAAAGGTTATGCCGCTGGCAGAAAACCAAGTGATGTATCCGGGCAACCAAGATTGTTTTATGATAGGACTAAACCTTACGAAAAAGAAATTCCTTTTTATAATTTTTATAACCCTTCCACTTTTATTCAAAAACCAAAAGGATACATCATTCCGCAAGGTTGGTGGAAAGTAGTAGAACTGCTGAAAGCGAATAAAGTGCAGATGACACAACTAAAAAAAGATTCGACCATTGAAGTAGAAGTATATCGGATCGATGATTATAAAACAGCGCCTCGTCAAAATGAGATGCATCATATCAACAGCGATGTAAAAACAAGCGTCACAGTTAAACAAATAAAATTTAGAAAAGGCGATTATTATATCCCCATGAACCAGGTTGCAAATCGTTTCTTAATTGAAACATTGGAGCCAGCCGCTACCGATTCTTATTTTGCCTGGAACTTTTTTGACGGCATACTTGGACAAAAAGAAGGTTATTCCGGTTATGCGTTTGAAGATATTGCCGCTGATTATCTAAAGAGCAATCCTGAAGTAAAAGCAAAACTGGATCAACGTATCGCCACAGATACTGGATTTGCAAAAAATGGAAGAGCACAATTGAATTTTGTTTATGAAAATTCTCCCTGGGTTGAACCCAATTATTTAAGATACCCGGTTTACAGAGTGAAATAATGAAGGTTATTTTCTAAAAGGCAATCGTTTCCCATAGGTCAATTGTCGCCATATCCATTCCATTGGTCCGTAATTAAAATATTTGAACCACCAGTTACTATAAAAAATCTGCAATGCATAAATAACCAACCCTATCGGGACAAATAAAGCTGGCCCAATATTTCCTCCAAATCCAAAACCCACTCCATAATAAACGAGAATCCCAAGAATAGTTTGCATCAAATAATTCGTCAACGCCATTCTTCCCATCGGTGCCAGTAGTTTCAATTTGCTGTTACCTTTCTTTTTTACCCAGCGTAAACAAACAATTGAAGTATAAGCAAGGCTAAGAGGAACAACACTTATTGCATAAAAAAATGTATGCCCTAATCCTATTGGATTTGGTATATGACTTTGAAATATCTCAAAATAAGTACAAGCTACCGCAGCCGGAATTCCAATAATAAAACCCCACAAACGTAGCTTCTTAAATAGCGAAACATAATTCTCAAGATGCAAATACATCATTCTTCTTCCGGCATAAAAACCAAGCAAAAACATTCCAAGCACTTTAGGAATACGATTGCTGTCAAGAATATAAGAATAGCGATAGGCCCAACCCGACTCCTGCCAGTTGCGCCATTCGTGGAAACCACTTCCCGGTTTGTACAAATAGGTTGCGTATGTACTATCTGTGGGTACCCCATTTTTTTTATCGATTGACATAGCAAGTCTTTCAAGTCCATCACCTGGTGTTGCATGAAATAGTATATAAATACAATCTAAGATGATCGGTGAGAGGATCAATACGGCAGCTGTAATTAATAGCGCCTTATCAGAAAATTTTCTGAATAAAGGCAAAATCATTCCGATCAATGCGTATAGAAAAAGTATATCACCTTCCCATAATAAAAACAAATGGGCAGCGCCAATTATCAGGAGTATAAATAAACGGCGGTAAAATATTTTTAATGGATTGATTCCTTTTTGCTCGTTACGAATTAAAATAATTGAAAAGCCGATACCAAACAATAATGAAAACAGGCTGTAAAATTTTCCATTGATAAAAGTTTGCTCGCTCAAAGCAACTATTCCATCTGCAGGCCATGTCAGTAGAGCTTCCCGCATGGGCTGCGTAAAAAAACCCCAGCCAGTCAAACCAAAAATATTATCTAACAATACACCTAATAAGGCAAAACCGCGAAGTACATCAAGAATATCAGCTCGCTCGGTTTGTAAAACTGGTAATGCAGTTTGTGTAGAAGAGCGCATGATCTGTTTTTTATTTTACTAAAATTAAAACCATGCCTGCATGCACTGGAATTAAATTTCTGATGGTTTTGTTTCGGTATTAAATATAAATAGTTATTCTACAATATCAAGTAGCAATTCGTTTGCTTTGAGCGGCTGCTCATCGTCTGAAGGAATGTCTGAAGTTTTGTCGATTGTCTTAAATATCCTATTTCCTATTATAACGGCAACTACTAAAACAGTTATACTTAGATAACCAACCCAGTTATAATTTGATAATTGATGAGTTGTCCTGTCTGTTTTTACGATCACCCCTGCTATTAACGAAGCCATGCCCTGGCCCAGTTGCTGCATGCTGCCGTTTACACTCATAAAGCTTCCCCGCTGATTTTGCGAGACCACATTACTGATCATTGACTGAGCCATAACGATCCGGCTTGTAACAACCATGAATAATACTGCAAAAAAAAGAACTGCAACCGGAACATTCATTGTTGGCATATTTGTAAGAATAAACACCAGGAATAATGAGATAAAGACAGACCAGAGAAAAATAGGCAGCTTCCCTTTTTTATCCGAGAATCTTCCCAAATAAATAGCAGCTGCAAATGAAGCTAAACCGCCACATAATAATATTAATGCGATCTGGAGTATACTAAATTCTTTGTTGAATTGAAGATATGAGGGAATAAATGGGATCACTAAAAAATGCCCAAACATCAACAAACATGAAAAAATAAGTGCAGAACGCTGAATGCGGATCTTCATTGGTTTTGTAAGGCTTCCGAAAATAGTAGATGAACTAAAGGTTGTGATATGCCCTTTTATTGACGGCAGGTATTTTATCATAAGTGGTAATAATAAAAGCCCTAAAAAACCATTTGCAAGAAAAGGTATATGCCAATTCGCATTAAAAATATTGGTCAATAAAAGAGAAAGCGGCATGCCGATAACTGATGCAATTGCAAAAGCACTCATGACGATCCCCATTGCTCTTCCCCTTCTTTCGTAAGAAAAAATATCAGCTACGATCGAATACAACTGGGCACCCAACAGTCCTCCAAAAGTGCCGGAGACAATTCTTGCGAACAATAAGGTCACATAGTTAGGAGCAATTCCACAGGCAAAAGAACCAATTAAAAACCCTGTAAATGCAATTAATAAAGTTTTTTTCCTGTCGTGGCGGTCAATAAGTAATGCTGCAATAATACCAGAAAAAAAAGCACTGATCGAATACGATGCCACCAGCGTACTGAATTGAAATGCTGAAATATGAAGATCGGGGATCAGGTAAATGCTCAAAGGAACCATATTGACGAAGTCGAGGATCTGGGTGAAATTGATCGCCGCCAGTAAAAAAATTATGGCTCTTTCCGTTTTGTTCATAAGCTGAATAAGACGCAAATATCGTTAATGCAGCATTATATGCAAATTGTTGTCTTCTATAGGACAAACCATGTTCTCACTACAAACGTACTTAGAATGATGAAATCTCTATTGCCGATAAGTGTTTTTGCTGTTTCCTTGCTGACAATTTCCTTTTCTACAAAGAATCTGAACCAGAAAATGATAAAAGACAAAGATGGTTTTGCGTTAATTGAATTGTTTACTTCCGAAGGTTGCTCAAGTTGTCCCGCAGCTGATGCAATACTTGAGGAGGTTCAGAAAAAATATGTCGGTAAAAATGTACTTGTTGCAGGTTATCATGTAGATTATTGGGATAAGCTTGGATGGAAAGATATTTTTAGTGATGCCTCGTTTACCCAGCGACAGGAATACTATTCAAATATTTTTCACCTGAATACAATTTATACACCACAGGTGGTGGTAAATGGGAAAACGGAATTTGTTGGCTCAAATGGGGACAAACTGATCAGCAGTATTGAAGAACAATTGAATGAAAAACCCGTTGCGTCAATAAAATTAAATGCCATTCAAAACACCAAAGGAAAGATCGATGTGCAATATTCAGCAGAAGGGACTGATGCAATAAAAGAACAAGCAATACTTGTACTGATACAAAAGATGGCCACCAATGAAATAAAAAAAGGTGAGAACAAAGGAAGAACTTTACATCACATCAATATCGTTAGAAATATTTTTTACTTACCTCTTAAAGAAAAAACTACAAACTTTACAATTCCTGCAGGTCTCAGTAAAGAAGATTTTTTTGTTGCGGGTTTTATCCAGGATAAAAGATCCGGAAAGATAAAAGCGATGCAATCCACGTCTGTTGATTAGATTATATCAACTTCTGCTCACCCGGCTATTTTCGTCGATCACCAATAAAATCATTGCCTTGACCCAATGAGGTTTAGAATTAGCTAAACCTCATTTTATTTTCGACAACCTGATTGCCGTTCTTTTCGTAACTTCTTTCCACCATCTTTTTCACCCAAAACCGGCATGAGGGTTTTGTTATGAGAATAATTATTTTGATAATCATTTTGTTTTTAGCAAACCAATTGTCAGCATTATCGCAGAATGTGGACAGTATGACCATTGTCAGCCTTAAGAAAAAACTGACTTCTTTAAAAGATACTGCTAGAATTAACTGCCTGTTGGATATTGGGGGCGAATATTCCTTCTGGGGACATGATAAAACGGATTCTCTAAACCTATATGTAACAACAGCAAAGAACGAGTCTGAAAAGATAGGGTATAAATATGGCATTGCTGCCGCATTACTTTTTTCAGCAGGCAATGAAGTATTTATAACAAAGGATTTAACCGCCGCTGAGAAATATATTAACCAAGCAAAGACCTTAGGAGAATCAATCAATGATCCAAAACTCCTTGGCTGGGTTGCATTAATGGAAAGCGAACTCTATATCCGGAGAAAAGATCCGGGGCTGATCGACCTATGGAAGAAAGCATTGACCTATTTCCAAAAAGCCGGGGATTTAGAAGGTCAGGCGGAAGCATCCAATTGGATAGGTTCTCAGTATTTGTGGCAGGGCGAATACGAGCAAGCTTTCCCTTATTGTGAAAGAAGTGTTGTGTTATCAAAGTTGCCAAGAACGCATAAAATCAGCTGGGGTTATTTCCTAGTTCAATTTTCCTTGTCAGATATGTCTCAATTATATTCTATTGCCGGCGATTATGAAACGGCTATGAATTACCTGAAAGAGAGCAATGCATTTGCTGTTAAGAATAAAACGAATTGGAGTCAGTATGCTGACATTGCAGAATTATATTCTACAATGGAGCAGTATGATTCAACAATGGTTTATTGGAATAAATGGAGGAATGATCCCGAATGGGTCAATTCCGCCAGCGGTCACAAAGCCTATGGAAATAATATTCTTGCAACTGTTTATATAAAGACAAATCGTTTTGATGCGGCTATTCCACTTTCTAAAAGCAGCCTGGATACTTTTATTGCGATTAAAAATTTTGCCGGTTCATGCATCCCATTGTTGGCTCTTGCAGAAGAATATGTTGGTAAAAAACAATATAAGACTGCTCTTCATTATATTACCGCTGGCATAGATACTGCCAGGAAATATAAATTACTTCCGCAAGAGATTGATGGCTATAAGATTCTTTCCACAATACAGAATGAATTGGGAGATTATAAAAAAGCATATACCAATCTGCTGAAATATATGAAGCTCAAAGATTCTGTGGAGAATAAGAAGTTCCTGTTGCAGCTTAACAACTATAAGAAAAAGATAGAAGATGTACAAAAAGAAACCCGCATCGGATTATTAAATAAAGACAATAAAATAAAAGAACAGCAACTAAAACAGGAAGGCTTTTTTAAAAAATTTCTCATCATCGGTTTATTGCTTTTGTTTATCGCTAGTGTTTTTATTGTAAGAACACTTTTGCTGAAACGTAAAAACGAAAAGCTCAAAAGCAAACAATTGGAAAATGAATTAAAATTGCAGCGACTGGAAAGTGAAAAGAAGCAAGCCGAATTGCATCAGAAAGGTATCGAACTCGAAACGCAGGCACTCCGGGCTCAAATGAACCCGCATTTCATATTTAATTGTCTCAGCTCGATCAATCGTTTTATTTTTAAGAATGACAATAAAACAGCGTCCGATTATCTTACCCGTTTCTCACGTTTGATTCGAATGGTACTGATGCATTCTTCAAAAAAATTAATTCCGTTGGAAGATGAATTAGATATGTTGCGGCTTTACCTTGATCTTGAACGTTTGCGTTTTAAAGATGCATTTGATTACAGCATTACTACTACTAACATTGTTGATGCCGGGGCTATTTTCATCCCACCTCTCCTCTTGCAACCATTCTGTGAAAATGCAGTGTGGCATGGATTGATGCCCAAAGAAAACAAAGGTCATTTGAATATTATCATCAGTGAAGGGATCAGTGAGGAAAGTAAAATGCTGCATTGCGTAATTGAAGATGATGGTGTGGGCCGGGAAAAGGCTGAAGAATTCAAAAGCAAAAGCGCTGAACATCAGAAGTCAATGGGCTTAAAGATAACTACTGAAAGGCTCGCTTTATTGAATAAAGAAAATACCTTAAGTACTTTTTGTAAGATCGATGATATAATTAATGAAGAAAACGAAGTAGCGGGAACCAGGGTGCAGTTGAAAATAAAGTATAAAGAAAGTATTGAAGAATATGCATAAGTTAACGTTTTTTCTAAATGATATTATTGAACCACATAGGCACAATAGAAACATAGAATTTCACATAGGAAATTCTATATGCTAATCTATGTGCCTATGATTGTATGTGGTTCAAAACAAAAAGAAATATGCTTAAAGCAATCATCATAGATGACGAACCATACTGCTGCGAAATTCTGGCAGCAATGCTTGAAGCAGATTGTCCCGACGTGAAAGTAGAGTCGATTTGCAGTAATGGAGCCGATGCTCTGATTGCAATAAAACAATATTTACCCGATATTGTTTTCCTTGATGTAGAAATGCCAAAGATGAATGGCTTTGAAATGCTGGACCAATTACCACAGATAAACTTCCACCTGGTCTTTACCACCAGCTATGATCAGTATGCATTAAAAGCGATCCGTTTCAGTGCCATTGATTATTTGCTGAAACCGGTAGACCGGGAAGAATTGAAATCCGCAGTAAATAAGGTAAGGCAACGAATTCAAATTCCTTTGCCACAGCAATTGGAAATACTGATGCAAAAGATCAAACAACCTTTCAATCCTGTAAATAAAATTGCATTGCCAACTTTAGAGGGTTTGCAAATGATACCGATTGAAAGTATCGTTAGTTGCGAATCGGATGATAACTACACAAACCTGAAATTGAAAAGCGGGAAAAAACTTTTGGTAACACGATCATTAAAAGATATTGAAGAAACCCTCGAACAACATTCATTTATCCGTGTACATCGTTCTTACCTTGTTAATCTCAATGAAATTGAAAAATATATCAAGGGTGAAGGAGGGTACCTTGTGATGAGTGACGGAACTACTATTGATGTAGCAAGGAATAAAAAAGAGGTGTTGCTAAAGAAGCTGCTGCCTTATAAAGAATAACTGTGTATCGGCTAAACTTAAAACTCCAGTTTCCACACCTGGTTAGTTAAAATACCATTCTCATATCCACCAGCCACATAAATGGTATTATTGACTGAAATAAATGATGAAAAATTTGGTATAGCCTGTGGCAATAAACCAATAGACCATGTATTCGTAGCTATATTATATATATCGAATTTATCCCTGCTATTTCCTGAAGCCCTGAGAAAAATGATTTTGTTATCTTTTAAGAGAATGTTTTGTCCTAAACAATTTTCCCATCTAGCGGGATCAAATAAATATTGGATTGAACTGCTTCCAGTAATTACATTTCTAATTTCCACCAGGCGGGATTCGTTCCCTAACAAATCAGACCCTCCGGCCCAGAAAATCTTGTTATCTAGAGCAATACTGCCGTGAAATGACTTTCCTTCATGCATGGTGTCCAATGACCAGGAACCAGTTGCATTATCAAAAATTTCTATTTTTTTTGAACCGGATCCACCTGCGAAAAATATTTTATTGTTTAAGGTTGTGGCGGCAATACGATCTTTGCTCTCTGTTAATGTAGCATTCGACCTGGTATTATTTAAAACATCAAATATGTCTACCTGCTTTCCCCTGTAAATTCCAGATTCGCTAAGATAGCCAGGATTACCTCCGGCAAATAAAACTTTATTACCAACTGCTACTGCTGCAATATTATATCCAGCGCAACTTAGATGAGACACTGTCCATGTATTGGTAGTAGCATCGTAAATATCTACTGAATCCACGGGCCAGCCATCGTCAGCGTCCCAGTTAATAGTATCTCCCCCCGCAAAAAATATCTTATTATCGTTTACAGTAGCAGCGATAGAAATGCGGGGTGCACACAGCTCAGCAGTTGACCAACTATTTGTTGAATAATCATAAATATCTACCCTTGAGGTAGCATGACCAAATTGACCAGGAGCCATAATGACTCCTCCACCTGCAAATAGTACTTTAGTACCGGCTGATGCCACCGCCATCGCATCCCTGGGTTGAGAAAGGACACCAACAGGTATCAATAGTGCATTCACAATTGGACGGTTGGGCGGTGTTGAATTAACATTAACCTGCATTGTATCTTTTGCAAACAATCCACCAGCATCTCTTACTTTCAATTCAAATTGATAAACCCCTTCAACAAGATTTGTTACCTGTGTTTGCTTTAAGCTTGGATTTGCAATATTAAATGATAATGGGCCCGAGACTTTTGTCCAGAGATAACTGATGATATTATTATCCTGATCAGTTGAGCCGCTTCCATCAATAGTTAAACCGCTTGAAGGAAGAGTTATGGTTTGATCAGGACCCGCATTGGCATCAGGCGGACGATTCGATGGTGAAAGATTATTTACAGCCACTAGCATGGTATCTTTCGCAGATAAATCTCCATTATCTGTTACTTTTAATTCAAATTGATAAATACCAACAACAAGATTTGTTACAGCCGTTTTCGCTGTTGATGTATTTGCTATATTAAGAGAAGAAGGGCCTGAAATTTTTGTCCAAAGCCATTTATTTATTGTGCCGTTCTGATCATTAGATGCAGATCCATCCAATAATATGCTGTCGGCTGGTAACGTAATAACCTGGTCAGGCCCTGCTATGGCGATTGGTGGCTTATTACCATTGATGCATCCTTTACATGATTTTTCCTTTTCGCAGGAAATAAATATTCCTGCCAACAGGATGAATAAAGTCAAAGAGGAAACAAGTGTTCTTTTCATATGGAAAGATTTTTGTTCCTTTAAAACAGCATCATAGTTTTAATTTTAGAATCCAGGCATCTCCGGTGCCATGATAACCACTTATATCGCCGTTATTGGAACCGGCTTGCCCGGCTACAATGATACCTCCATCGCTAGTGGTTTGAATGCATTGGGCATTTTCATTGCCCGAGCCGCCAAGCGCTTTTTGCCACATCAAATCACCACCAGTATTTAACTTAAATACCCAGGCATCCTGGACTCCATGATTGCCACTTACATCGCCATTGTTGGAGAAAGCGTACCCGGTTACAAAATAACCACCGTCTGTTGTTAATTGAATGGACTGTCCTTTTTCGTCGCCGGTGCCGCCATATGTTTTTTGCCATTGCAAAGCTCCATTGTTACTTAACTTCACTACCCAGGCATCCTGGCTTCCATGATTGGCGCCGTTAACATCGCCATCGTTAGATTTTGTTTCTCCCGATACAATATAGCCGCCATCTGCTGTGGGTTTTACTGACTTGGCACAATCATACAAAGAGCCTCCAAGGGTTTTTTGCCATTCAATTGTGCCACTGTTGCTAAGTTTTACTATCCATGCATCTGACTCGCCGCCATGAAAGCCTCTTACATCACCATCATTGGAGTTTGTATTTCCTGCTATAATATAGCCGCCATCTGTTGTGGACTGCAGTGCATAATCAAATTCATCATGTGTACCACCCAATGTTTTTTGCCATTCAATTGTGCCGCTGCTGTTTAGTTTTACTATCCATACGTCCTTTTCCCTTGAGGAGGACACATCGCCATCATTCGAATCTGTGTGCCCGGCCATGATATAGCCTCCATCTGAGGTGGATAGTACACGGTTGGCATAATCACAACCTGAGCCACCCAGCGCTTTTTGCCATTGGATCCCGCCACTGCTGTTTAGTTTTACTACCCAGGCATCGGCTTCTTTGTTGCCCGGATGATAACCGCTCACATCGCCATCGTTAGAAAAAGTATACCCACATGTTATATACCCTCCATCTGCAGTAGGTTGTATACAAAGTAGATTTTCGGAGCCTGTACCCCCCAATGCTTTTTGCCATTGAATAGCGCCAGTGTTGTTTAACTTCACTACCAATGCATCGGGGAAGTATCCGCAAATTTGAACATAAGTACTTCCACACCCTACATAACAACCAAATCCGCCTACATGATATCCTGTTACATCACCATCCTGGGACTCGGTACTTCCAGCCATAATGTAACCACCATCTGTGGTAGGAGCAACCCAATTTGCCAGGTCGATACCAGTGCCGCCTATTGCTTTTTGCCATTCAATAGGCAACGAAATATCGGGGTTTACAGTTACCTTAACCGTGTCTTTTGCATATAAACCTTCTGCATCAATTACTTTCAATTCAAACTGATAAATGCCTTCAACAAGTTTTGTTACTTGTGTTGCTACTAAATTTGCATCAACGATACTAACAGAAGATGGTCCATCAATTTTTGTCCATTGGTACGCTGTAATATTATTATCCGGATCGGTGGACGTGCTGCCGTTCAAGTTGGCGGTATTCGCAGGCAAATAAATGGTTGTATCTGCTCCTGCATTGGCAACCGGCTGATGATTTAGCGGCGGCTCGGGCCTGCAGGAAATGACAAAGAATGCAATCATTAATAAAATGGTGCCGCTTGATAATATACTTTTTCTCATAAACAAAAGTTTTAGAATGAAAAAATGAATCGCAAATTATAAGTTGTCAATGTGGTTATCAATGGCATAATGGTACTGTTTTCGAGAAAAGAAAGGATAAGAACAGCTTATTTGTTCACTTTACATCTTACCTTTTTGGTCACTCTTTCAAGAACTTCACATCATTCAAAATGTTTTGCGCAATCTTGTTTCCCATTATCCTGGCCACATCACAGGCGTAGCGGGTATGAATGCCTGCATACAGCCTTGACAGTCCGATTTGCTCTGCCATATCGCTAAAAGATGTATATGATTGTGGTGGCATGTTCAGATAATCATAAGTATGATTGGTCAATGCATAGTTTTCTCCAAACAAATGAGTAAATACAACTTCAGCAGCACCGGCAGTACTGGAATGCCCGGATGGAAAATCAGGATGCGGAGGAGTAGTTCCAAACAAAGTGTTCCAGTCTTTTCCCATTACATTACGTATAAATGTCACGGGTCTCTCTGTACTGGTAACAGGTCCTCCATTCACATCTTTATATTTCCATTGGAAGCAACCGATCAACGCATCGGCTATAGCAATACCTGATTTAGCAAATGCCACCGCACTAAAATCAAGGGTTGGATTTTCTATTTGCAGTACCTGATATAAAATTGACAGGTAATGACCACCAGAAACATAACCTGGGTTGTCCCGGTAATATAAACCAGTAGCCGTTTGCTCAGCAGTTAAACTTTGCGATACATTATATACCTCTTCCATATTCTTATAATATGTTGAAGATGGATCAGTAGAATAAGCCGGGGGAAGAGTAGGTTGAGAATTATTTAAACTCGCAGCATCAAATAATCTGTTTCTTCCCCAGTAAGGTGTGGAGGCGGCTGGATTATTTGGATAGGTAGGAACCCATAACCCCAGGCCGACAGGTAAAGCGTACGGATCACCTGCATGATTCGCTCCATCTGTTTCTGACCAATCAAAAACTAATTGAGCTACTGCTTTGCCAAAAGTGGTTGAACGATTAAAGGTCTCAGCATTTACCTGGGTTTTATAAACATCGTTCAACGCATTTTCCAATGAATCAATAGAAGCTTTATTAGCGAATGAGGTGGTTGGAAAAAATTCTTTAGTCATTAGCGCAAGTGCAGCATTGGCACTAGCAGCCCAATGATAAGCAAACCCCGGAGATGTTTGGGGCAAATCGGGCATATCTGTTAATTGCCCGGATAAAGATTGATAAGCTGGCATACCCGGCACTACCGATTCATACAATGCAATACCTGAATAAGCAAAAAGGCGGGAGTTAGTGGGTGGCGGCATCCCGGCAGTAGTGCGGATAACTCGCAACTGCATATCCATCCATTTCAATACTACTTCTGAAGAATACTCTTTTGTTTGATTTAAATGCCCGTGTTGACTGTTTTGATTTGCGACAGTACTTTCTTCCAGGTTTGGCTGGTGAGGTTTATCAATTTGTTTTTGACAGGAAACAATAAATAATGAAGTAGCAATAAACACCGCAAATAAAATTTTCTTTCTCATAAAAATATTTTTTTAGTTAATGGTTTTTGATCAGCAATAATCAAAGTGTTAGCATAAAAATATTATTACAACTATCGCGGGAAAAGCCCTATTGATCTGTTAATCGGAAACTAAGGACAACTCACAACAATGGAGTAGCAGTTAGTATAAAAAAGAGAAAAATTGAAACAGGAGCTCTGCAAAACAAATAAGAATCTTTGTTCAACAGTTTTTTCATTTAATCTTAATTGATAAATAATAAAATAAGCTAAGGCTTTTCTTAATCTATTCAACAATGAGTCCGCCGACTGATCAATCAGATTAGTCAATTGTCCATCAAAATCGTCGTCTGCACATTACACATCTTTTATCCCGAAGTTTAAAATTAGATTCGGTAAAGAAATTGACAATACGGTGGTTATTGGTAACTTTAAACAGACGCAGTCAGACAGTTTGTGGAAAATTTACTCCAACTCCAAAACAATTATTCCAAATATGCTGCGGAATAAATTCTTAATTGTTGTTGCCTGGTTATTATTAAGACTGGTTTGTTTAGCGCAGCATCCGAATTATATAAAAATAGACAGCTTAAAAAAACGCCTTCCTTCTTTAAATGGAATCGAAAAAATTGATTGCCTTAATGCCCTTTGCCAGGAATACTGGTGGCCACCTAGAAAAAAAACACAGTCAGATTCAGTTTCAGTCTGGGCCCATCTAGCTTACCAGCAAGCTGCCGACCTCAATTATAAACCTGGCATTGCAAGTTCCTTATTGGCGCTGGGTGTGGAAGAGGTCTATAAAAGCAATTTCCTGTCCGCAGAAAAATATTTGAGCCAATCATTGAGCATGTTTGAATTGCTCAACAATGATTTGGGTGTTGGCTGGTGTAATGTATGGCTGGGACAATCTCTCTACAACAAAAGTGATTTTAAATCAGCACTAACCTGCTTAAAAAAATCTGCATACATTTTTCAAATAAAAGGGGAATGGGACGGTGAAGCCAAAGCCTCTGCATGGATGGGGCTTACTTTTGCCATCCTTGGAAATTATGACAGCAGCTATTTTTATTGCAGCGAAAGCGTACGCCTAAGACAAAAAATGAGCGACTATGGCTGCGCTGCTGCTTCATTGATGAATATGGGCCATTTGTATCAGATTGCAGGATCAAATGCAGATGCATTGGACTATTTCCGAGAGTCCTTTAATTATTCTATCCAAAAGGGAGTGGACGTAAACAACTCAACTTTTTATTTTGAAGCTTTCGGCAATGTTTTCAGAGCGCTGAATTCGCTTGACTCATCTTATTATTATCTGCAACGGGCTGTACAAATTGACACGAACAATAAGATGAGCCGGATAAGTTTTGCTGAAACCTTATTAAAGAAAAATAATTATGATTCAGCTCTCAGGATCTTTCTTCAGCCTGTTGAACAATTTAGAAAAGAGAATAATAACTGGGCTTTAATGCGAACATTGCTGGATATAGCAAAAGCGTATCACGGAAAGGATAGAGACAAAGAAGCATTGCCTTATGCTCTAGAAAGCCTCTCCATGTCACAGCTGGCCGGAACAAAACAATATGTGCTTGAGGCATACAAGCTTCTTCCTGAACTTTATAAACCACTTGGGAAAAAGGACACAGCTTACGCATATTTGCAACGATACGTTGCATTGAAGGATTCTGTTTTAAATAAACAATTTTTATGGAACCTCTCTAATTATAAGGAAAAAGAGGATTTTAAAAGACAAACAGATGAGCTCACTTTACTTGATAAAGAAAACAAGTTAAAAGAAGATAAATTAAAACAGGAAACAAAACTGAAGTGGATTCTTATTGCGGGTTTGTTGATTGCTGCCTTATCAGGTCTTATGATCGTCAAAAACCTGGCGCTGAAAAGAAAAAATGATAAGCTGGCAAGTATGCATAGACAGGCAGAACTTCAGCAACATGTAACCGAACTTGAAATGCAGGCACTACGTGCACAAATGAATCCACATTTTATTTTTAACTGTCTTAATTCAATCAACCGCTTTATTCTAAAAAATGAGACAGAAGCTGCCTCCAATTACCTTACAAAATTTTCCCGGTTGATACGAATGGCTCTAACACATTCAAAAAAAGATTTTATCAGTCTTGAAGATGAATTGGAAATGCTGAAGCTGTACCTCGATATGGAACGTTTGCGTTTTAAAGATGCTTTTGAATACAGCATCACATTTAAGAACTCAATTGATACAGGAAATGTTTTTGTACCGCCGCTGTTATTGCAGCCTTTTGCGGAAAATGCCATTTGGCACGGATTAATGCATAAAGATGGACATGGACATTTGGATATTGAATTGAGAGTTGATAATAGATTGCTGACATGTACAATAACTGATGATGGAGTAGGAAGAAATAAAGCTGCGGAAATAAAGAGCAGGTCTGCAGAAAAATCGAAATCAATGGGTTTACAAATCACATCAGAAAGGCTTGCATTGCTAAATAAGGAAACTGATCAGCCAACACTATTTAATATAGAAGATATAATTAATGAAGACGGGAAACCGGCGGGAACACGGGTGATATTAAAAATGAATTATAAGGATATGATGGAAATAACTTCATGAGAAAAATTTAATCAAATGATCACTGCTACAATTGTAGATGACGAACCTTACAGTTGCGAATCACTTGCCACATTACTGGAGCGGTACTGCCCTGATGTAAAAGTGCTGGATATATGCTATTCTGCCGCCAGTGCTTTAAAATCGATCAAAGAACAAAAACCGCAATTGCTTTTCCTTGATATTGAAATGCCACACATGAATGGTTTTGAATTACTGGAAAAATTACCCGATATAGATTTTGAACTTGTATTCACAACAAGCTATGATCAATATGCCATCAAAGCTTTCCGCTTTAGTGCTTTGGATTATTTATTGAAACCAATTGACCAGGACGATCTGCGAAAAGCTGTCCAAAAGGCCGTAAACAGCACGAGCCATGTATCACCACAACAAATAAAAGTTCTTTTAGAAAAAATAAACCATCCGACTCTTGCCATAAATAAGATTGCCATTCCTACCCTGGAAGGATTACAAATGATCCTGGTTGAGTCCATTATCCACTGTGAAGCCGACAGGAATTACACGATCATCAATACAAAGAACAAACAAAAAATTGTTGCCTCGAGAACCTTAAAAGAAATTGAAGAGTTATTGGAAGATTATCCCTTTACCCGGGTACATCATTCTCATATTATCAATATGAATGAAGTGGAAAAATACATCAGGGGTGAAGGAGGTTACCTGCTTATGAGCAACGGGACAAGTATTGATGTATCACGAAGCAGGAAAGAATTTCTTTTAAAAAAATTACAGCCTGGTAAGTAGCAATCAATCATTCAATAACTAATTAAAATTTATTGCTATGAGACGGTTTATTATTTTATTAAGTATTGGTATTTTAATTGCAAATAGTTCGCACTCCCAGGGATGCATCATGGTCCGAAATATTTCAGGTTTCGGGCAATATAATTTCATCGACAATGGCTTTTCATCCTCAAATTGGTACGTCAATATCACAAGTCGGTATTTCAGATCTTATCACGATTTCAAAGGAACAACGGCATTAAGTTTCCCTAAAGATTCCATACAGACTATTCATTCTTTTACGACCGACATAACCATAAGTCGTTTGCTGGCGAATGGATGGTCATTCTCTTTGAGTGTACCTCTTAATGCCAACAGTCGTACAAGTAAATTGGAACACGGAGGGATTAGTAATCCTCCTCATACTACTCACACATTTGGTATCGGTGATATGAGGTTTACGGCATACAAATGGTTATTAACTCCAAAAGCACATCAAAAAATAAATATTCAACTTGGTTTAGGCATCAAACTCCCGACAGGAGATTACAAGTACCAGGATTATTTCTACAGAAAAGAAGACAGTGCGGTGTTGGCACCAGTCAATCCTTCTATTCAACTGGGAGACGGTGGAACCGGGATTATTTTAGAAATGAACACCTTTTATGTTTTGAGTACAAACATAAGTTTTTATGGAAACATCTATTACCTGCTGAATCCTCGTGATCAAAACGGCACCTCGAATCTTCTCGGAAGAAAACCTACAACTCCCGCTCAGATAAATCTTGTCAAAGCCCTTGGTGATGTCAATAGTGTTCCCGACCAATATTCATTACGAGCCGGAATTGATCTTAAACTTGAAAAATGGCTTTTGTCCATCGGACTTCGTCATGAAGGTATTCCTGTCTATGATTTAATTGGAGAGAGTAATGGCTTTCGGAAAGCCGGATACAATACTTCTATAGAACCAGGAATTGTTTACTCAAAGAAAAACAGTTCTATTTATTTTTATTTTCCTGTTGTAGTTGCTACAAAAATCAAGCAAAGTGTGCCTGATAAAAAGGAATCCAACAACACAGGCGTGTTTGTTTGGAAGCAAGGCAACTCTACGGACTTTTTTATATTGGCCGGATTTCAACTGAGATTCTAAAAGGTGATTCGTTATGTCTGTTTTAAGATAGACAGTCTTAGAACTAAATGACTAACTTTTTTTCAGTGTAAACACAAAAAGCCTCCCAGTAAATCTGAAAGGCTTTTTTAATAAATATGGCAGCTACCTACTCTCCCGTTGCAATAGGTATCGGGATAGTACAGTCGATCGGCCATGAAGGGTTTAACTATTCTGTTCGGTATCCGATGATGCACTACCATTCAATGTGATTGTACTAGTTGGAAGGGTTATTGTTTGATCCACTCCTCTATTGGCAATAGGCGGCCGATTAGGTTGTCGCGAATCAGTAACAGTAATTTGAGCAGTGTCTGTTGCTGATAAGTTTCCATTATCTGTTGCTTTAAGTTCAAAATGATAGTATTGAAAGAAGCAGGGCCTGAAATTTTTGTCCAGAGCCATTCACTTATCGTCCCATCCGGATCACTGGAGGCAGAACCATCCAATGAAATACTATCGGTTGGTAAAGTGATTGACTGGTCAGGCCCTGCAATGGCGGCTGGGGTTTGTTGTTTTCTTTATAACCTTCACATGATTTTTCTTTTTTACAGGCGGTGATTATTGCCAAGCCTGTCAATAAAATACAAAGGCAATATTTCAGTGGATGTTTCATGATTGATGATTTTAAAACTCCAGTTTCCACACCTGGTTGGATAAAACACCATTTATTGATCTACCTGCCAGATAAATTGTGTTGTTAACAGAGATAATAGGTGCCAGCCTATTTCCTTACTAAGAAAATAGAGAATGCTTCGGAATTCCAACTGCCGCCAACCTGCCTGTTCATCTCCGCTGCACTAAGATTTGAAATAGTTTTTTTCAGGCTGAGTTTTCTCGCAGTCCAAAGGAGTCCTTCGGACTGGGAAGCAGGTTTGTTTGCTTTTTTATTTTG
>DASTZB010000044.1:0-3361 GCA_035764525.1 Chitinophagaceae bacterium
GCCTAATCGATATCATCTTCT
The DNA here is from genome assembly GCA_035764525.1 of Chitinophagaceae bacterium. Classification (GTDB taxonomy): domain Bacteria; phylum Bacteroidota; class Bacteroidia; order Chitinophagales; family Chitinophagaceae; genus VBAS01. Next base: position 22 of record DASTZB010000044.1, read on the forward strand.
TCGATCATTTTTTTTCCTGATATTACAGCATAAACAAAAATCTATGTGGTGGCAATATGTCTTGGTTTTCCTTGGGGCGGTATTGATGGACATTACGCCACTTCCATTACCCCCGGCATTTACCATCATGATTTTATTACAGATAATGTTTGACCTTCCTGTATGGCCGGTAATTATTATTGGCGTAATTGGCTCCATTGTGGGGCGGTATATTCTTACACTTTATATTCCGATGATATCTTCCCGGATATTTATTAAGTCAAAGAATGAAGACATAGAATTCCTGGGCAATAAACTAAAGACCAAGGGTTGGAAGAGCCAGCTCTTTATCTTGTTTTACACGTTGATGCCATTGCCTTCAACACCCCTATTTGTTGCAGGAGGGGTAGCCAGGATGAAACCTGTTTACATTATCCCGGCCTTTTTTGTTGGCAAATTCACCAGCGATAGCATAGCAGTATTTACAGGCAAGTTTGCAACAGAAAACACCCAAAGCCTCTTAAGTGGAATGCTTTCCTGGAAATCTGTTACCGGTTTACTGGTGGGGCTTGCTTTTCTTTTTTTATTAGTATTCATTGACTGGCGATCCCTGATCCAGCAAAAAAAATTAAGGGTGAAGTTTAATGTCTGGAAATAGAATTAAAATCAGCAAAATTGCAGGGATCAATTCTTTGAAGGTGGCACCCTTATATACACCAACTTTATATTTCTTCTTCCGGATTCCCGTTCATCGATTTCAAAAAGCCCTAAGCTCCGGATCAGTTGCAATAATTTTTCAAACCCATAATTACGGGGATCAAAGTCAGGCCGTTTCTTCAATAACATGTTTCCAAGATCACCTAAAAAAGCCCAACCATTCTCATCGGCAATATCATTGATGCTGGATGTAACAAGATTCACGAGGTTCTTATCAGCCTTGCTTATCACTTTTTCCTTTTTCCGCAGATCACTCAGCTTTATTTGTTTTGCGCCAGTTTCAGGCGGTTCCAATATTTCTATATAAATAAATTTATCACAGGCGGCCCTGAATGGCGAAGGTGTTTTTTGTTCTCCCATCCCAAATACTTTCATTCCCGCTTCACGAAGTCTTGTTGCAAGTCTTGTAAAATCACTGTCACTGCTTACCACACAAAACCCATCAACACGACCCGTGTATAAAATATCCATCGCATCAATGATAAGTGCAGAATCAGAAGAATTTTTTCCTGTTGTGTAACTGTATTGCTGCACGGGAGTGATCGCATGATCAAGCAACACAGCTTTCCAGCCGGCAACATGTGGCTTTGTCCAATCCGCATAAATGCGCTTAAAAGTCGGCACGCCATATTTGGCTATTTCTTCTAATATCCCATTGATCAAACGGGACGGCACATTATCGGCATCAATTAAAACAGCGAGCCGGAGATCTTTTGCATTGTCCATGTACAAAACGATTTACAGGAAAGATAATGATTTAAAAGCTGTCGTTTCTCCGGTCAATAATTGAATATTTCCAGGAATATTTATAAAGACTTTGTTCTCATTGATGAGGGAAACTTTTAACTGAACCTCTCGGCTTTAAAGATTATCTTGCCCCTTCTGCAGGTATGGGATCTGCAGGTAAATCAAACTTAAATGTCAAATCTGACCCAGGTGGTAAATGTGGACAAGAACCTGAAAACGCTAAAGAAAACTGTGCATGCTTCAGACATTGATCAATTACTTAGCAGCAGGGGACCTTTTACTTTTTTTGCTCCGTCCGATACCGCTTTTCAAAAATTAGAAAAAGGTTTATTGGAAAAATTATTCGAACCTCAAAATCGCCAGCGACTTGCTGATCTTTTAAGCAATCATATTGTAAATGGGAAAATTGCTTATAAGGAATTAAAAGATGGCGATAAACTCACCACTGTAAACGGCCGAGAATTAAGGGTGCAGGTAAACAATGGCACTGTCAGCATCGCTGATATTCCTGTTCAGCCCCGTGATGTAAAAATATTGAATGGCGTGATCCATGTCATGGATACGGTGATAATTTAACCATCAGGTCAACTTTACATTTTATTATTTCGTTGCTTTTACAGAAATGCCAAGATGTATAGCATCGCGGATAAGATCATCAGGCTTGCCCGGATAAACAATACCCCAATCTTTACGATCGATATTGAATTTAGCAATTGCTTCCGCAGTATTTCCTGAAACGGTAATGCGTGCCGGGAATTCTATATTTTTTGTAACTCCTTTAAGCGTAAGATTGCCGCTTACTGTATGCGTAGGATTTGTTACTCTATACTTATTGATCTCTTCCTGTCTTGGATCAGTTGTATCTTTTATCGCATCTCCTTTATAAGGCCTCACATCCGTAAGTTCAAAAGTCCCTTCAGGATTTTTTTCTACATCAAAAAAATCAGCTGACTTCAAATGGCCCAATAATTTTTTATTGCTTGCCGTATCTGAGCCTTTTGGACCCACAACTTCCATGTTTGCAATATCCAAAATAAATTTACCGCCAGTTACTTCATCATTCTTTATATGTATCTCACCGCTTTTTAATGGAACATTGCCTACGTGATAGCCGCTGACCTTTGTAGCCACCCAATCAATCTTACTTTCTGAAACATTCAATTTCCATGTTTCACCTGTTTTGTCACTGTCTACTTTTTTGGCTTCCGTAGTTTTTGCCTCATCACTTTCAGGAGCATTTGTACAGGAAAAAAATGCAATTGAACCGGCCATCAACGCAGCTAATAATTTCATTCCCATTTTTTTGATTATAGATTTATATGACAATAACAGGTGCTTTTAGAAAGCACCTGTTATTGTGATTTTTTAACGAAACAAAAATACATCTTAACCAAGATCGCGAAGCCATTTGATTAGATCGTCCTTTGCTTTCCCTGTTTTTTTCTGCACTCTTCCCCAAAATTCATCATCCTTACCTTCGTCGTATTTCAGATCATCATCTGTTAGTTGAGCATATTTCTGTTTCAACTTTCCTTTCCATTCATTTATTTGTCCTTTTACTTCTACTTTGTCCATAATGTATTTTTTAAAGGTTAATAGATAACTGAAAAGGACAAAAAACTGTGCCAGAGGGAAAATCAATTTTATACGTTATTTGACCTGCCTGATCGATGATGAGGCATAAAGTTTGGGGAATATAATGACCATTCAGTTTCTCCTTTTACAAGGTTAAACAGTGAATGATCTTCTAATTTCAAAAATCAAATCAAATGGAAACAAAAAACAAACCAGGTGTAAGGCATGCGGATACCGCCTTGCATAATGATATTGTGATAAACAGAGTTTTCGATTTGCCAATCAGTAAAGTTTGGCAAGCATGGACAGAAGCTGAAGCGTT
>DASTZB010000045.1:0-16985 GCA_035764525.1 Chitinophagaceae bacterium
CTTGTTGCTTCGATATATTCCAACTCCCGTATTGATAAAACCTGGCCACGAACTAACCTGGCGACATTTACCCACATAGTTAAACCAACTGCAATAAATACTTGCCAAAAACCTTTTCCCAATGCAAAGGTGATGGCAAAAACAAGTAATAAAGTAGGAATGCTCCAAATGATATTGGTGAGCCACATAATGACATTATCAACGCTTCCGCGGAAATAACCAGCCAATGAGCCAAGTAATACACCAATTGAAAGAGAAATGATCACCGTAATTAACCCTACACTTAAGCTGACCCTGGTGCCAATAATGATCCGGCTTAAAATATCGCGACCGAATTTATCAGTTCCTAACCAGAATTTTTTTGTTGTGATAAATGATGCTGGTAGTTTATTGATTGCAAATGTTTTTTCTTCTTCCACACCATCATCAATAAATTTTAAGGCAACGATTGAATCTTTATTAATAGAATGATAACTATTGATCGGGATAAATTCATACTTACCATCCGAGCCATACAGTAGATGATTGAAGAACCCGGTCTTTGCAATTGTTTCTTTCTGAACTTTTAAAAATTTTTTTTTGAAACCCGGCTTTTGTTTTCGTATTTCAAGAATTATCCTGTTTGCATATGGTGATGAATCAGGGGCAATGAAATAAGAAAAGATCGCAGTGAATATTGCAAGAACAATTATGACAAGCCCAGCTATAGCGCCTTTGTTTTTTTTCAAACGCTTCCATGCAGCTTGTTGTGATAAAATTGATGCAATACTCATGCGAGTGAAAGATACAACCAAACTATTTTACCCGGCGACCCTTCCATTCAAAACTTCCAAAGACCCCAAACCAACCGGCAATAACGGTATAAACTATGTGCAATGGCTGAAAAAATGGAAAAAAGATGAGTAACTTTTGTTTATTGTAGAATTTTGCAACCGGATAGAGGAACATAAATTCAATGAAGGTCTTTAAAATGAGAATGCCTCCCAACCACAGCCACAAAAAATTCATCCAGAACCCCGTTATAAATAATGCTAAAAGAGCACAGTTAAAAAAGTAAACCAGGAATAAGGCACATAAGATTTTTATATCATTATAATTCGTTGCTTTGCTTGCCCAGCGTATTCGCTGGCTAAAGAATTCTTTCCATGTTTTTGGCGCTTTTGTAGTGACGATCGCTTCTTTTGATAACAAGTAAGAAATTTTACCAGGGGAACTTTTTGCTATTTTTTGCATTAGCAACATATCATCCCCGGAAGCAATATGATCGATGCCGGCAAAACCATTTACTTCAAAAAAGACTTTTCTTTCATAGGCAAGGTTAGCACCGTTGCACATGTTATGAATTCTTTTTTGTACCGAGGAAGCAGTGATCCCCTGCAATACAAGAAAGTCAAGTGTTTGAAATGTTTGTAAAAGTGTTTCATCGGGTTCCATCACGACCGGTGCAGCAATAAAGACAACATTTGTATTTTCTTTAAACGATGCAATTGTTCTCAGCCAGTTTTCCTGTACAATACAATCGGCATCGGTTGTAACGATCAAATCACCCGAAGCAGCAGCAATGCCTGTTTCGATAGCTTTCTTTTTATAGGAATTGATATTATCGAACTCAAGTTTTATAAGTTTTGCAAACGAATGGCTATTTACTATCGTTGCAGTTTTATCTGTTGAATGGTCATCAACAACAATTACCTCAAAAAGGTGTTTAGGGAAGGTTTGTTTTTCAAGTGAAGACAACAGTTTACCAATATTTTCTTCTTCATTCCTGGCTGGAATTATTACAGAGATCATTATCGAAGGTTCATGACTGGTTTGGGAGAAAAGCTTTAGCTCCCGCCAGCCGGCACGATAATATAATATCAGGAAGGAATAGAAAACAAGCAGTCCAAGAGTTATGTAAAGGAGAACCATGCGTTAAGGCAAATCTAAATAAAGAATACTACCCGGAAGAAAGAGGAAATAGGGCCTTGTAAAGAAAAAAATTAGAGGAAATTAATTTGACTTTACAAACCTAATTGCTAATTTTGAATAGTTGTATAAACAACTATATGCCAAACAACCATTTTAAGAAAGGCGAATTATACAGTTTTATTACCGGGAAGGCTTCGACCGCTATTGCCAGGAGGCTGCAAAAGAAATTCAATGCCTCTGGTATGAACCTGACAATTGAGCAATGGAGTGTACTGTATCATTTATGGAAGCAGGACGGGATCAGTCAGCAGGAATTATGCAATGCAACATTTCGGGATAAGCCAAGTATTACAAGGCTGGTTGATAATCTTGAAAAGCTGAACCTCGTGAAAAGAGTGGCATCGGAAAATGACCGGCGTATCAATAAGATCTTTTTGACCAAGCAGGCGCAGAAGTTGCAGGAACAAACAATGGAACTGGCTGAAGAAACTTTGAATGAAGCATTGGATACTGTGCCACCAGAAAAAATCGAAGTGTGTAAAGAAGTGTTGCAGATCGTATATGATAACTTGAAATAGTGTCTCGATAGCTATCGGGAGGTCACTAGTGAATGGCGAATAAGGATGTTGTGGTACAAGAGTGCCCTTCGACAAACTTAGGGTAAACTTGCAACAGACGATGATAGTAGTAATTCGGTTGAGTAAAAAATATTAACCTACTAAACTTTTAAACTTAATACTATATGAGCACTGAAGTAAAACAATCAGCAGTTCTAAAAGGTGGTGAATGGCTGATAAAAGAATCTTCCCCATTTGACGTGTTCACTCCCGAAAACTTTTCAGAAGAGCAACTGATGATCCGCGACATGTGTGAACAGTATCTTGATAAAGAAGTTTACCCGATCCTTGATCGCATCGATGCGTTGGAGCCGGGTTTAATGAAAAGCCTTGTTAGAAAAGCTGGTGAGCAAGGATTGCTGGCAGTCTCTTTTCCCGAAGAATATGGAGGTTTGGGAAAAGATTTTGTTACGTCTACAATTGTAAACGAATACCTGGGTGCTGGACATTCTTTTTCAGTTGCTATCGCAGCCCATACAGGTATTGGTACGTTACCAATTTTATATTTCGGCACTCCTGAACAAAAGAAAAAATATATTCCGAAGCTGATCACTGGTGAATGGGCCGGGGCTTATGGATTGACTGAACCTAATAGCGGAAGTGATGCACTCGGTGCTAAAACCACAGCAAAACTTAGTGACGATGGAAAGTTTTATTTGATCAATGGACAAAAATGCTGGATCACGAATGGTGGATTTGCAAATGTATATACAGTGTTCGCAAAAGTTGATGGCGATAAATTTACAGGCTTCATTATTGAGAGAGGAACCGAAGGTTTTACACAAGGGCCTGAAGAGCATAAAATGGGAATCAAGGGCTCATCAACGGTTCAATTATACTTCCAGGATTGTAAAGTGCCGGTAGAAAATTTATTAGGAGAAATAGGCAAGGGGCACAAGATTGCCTTTAATATTTTAAATATTGGACGTTTGAAATTAGCGGCAGCAGCATTGGGAGGTTCAAAGAGGGCAGCAACAGATTCGGTGCAGTATGCAAAAACGAGAGAGCAGTTCAAACAACCTATTGCAAATTTTGGTGCCATCAAACATAAGCTTGCAGAAATGGCAATAAAGATTTTTGTTGGTGAAAGTGCATTATATCGTACTGCAAATTGGATCGACAAGAAGGAACATGAATTAATTGCTGAAGGCAAACCTTTTAACGAAGCGTTGCTTGGGGGAGCAGAAGAATATGCAATTGAATGTGCCATGCTCAAAGTTTTTGGAAGCGAAGTGCTGGATTTTGTAGTTGATGAAGGTGTGCAGATACATGGTGGTAATGGCTTTAGTGCTGAGTATAATATTTCACGAGCATATCGGGATAGTCGCATCAACAGGATATATGAGGGGACAAACGAGATCAATCGCCTGCTTACACTTGATATGACGTTGAAAAGAGCAATGCAGGGAAGGCTTGACCTGATGGGACCTGCAATGTCAGTGCAAAAAGAATTAATGAGCATTCCTGATTTTGGCGCTGAAGAAGAAGGAACATTTGTAAAAGAGAAAAAATTAATTGCTAACCTTAAGAAAGCAATTTTAATGGCATCCGGCGCAGCAGTACAAAAGTTGATGGCGAAAATTGAAAACGAACAGGAGGTGTTGATGAATCTAGCTGATATGGCCATTGAAACATTTAACGCAGAAAGTGTTTTACTTAGAGTGATGAAGATGGTGGATCAAAATGGAATAGCCGCCAGTGCTAATCATATTGACATTATGCGTACTTATTTGTATGATGCTGCCGATAATGTAAATAAGTTTGGTAAAGATGCGATCAATTCTTTTGCAGAGGGCGATGAGCAAAGAATGATATTAATGGGATTGAAACGATTTACAAAAGCAGAGCCATTTAATACTAAAGATGCAAGACGAAGAATTGCTGATAAAATGATAAGTGAAGGAAAATACTGTTTCTAAACTTTTAATTTAATTTCCATTGACCGGTTATTCCTTTTGGTGTTGCCGGTTTTTTTTCTTCAGCAAAAAAGCGCATTAACTCCCTACGGGTAATTAATAACTCATATAGTTTCTTTTTTCTCCGGCTTTCTATTGACAGGCCTACTATTAAGATTGTACAGTAAATAATTGTAATGAAATAGTATATCAAAAACAAACTGGGTAGATCGGGTAAGGCTAACACATAATGCAGCAAATAAATGATGATAAAACATCCATAAGCAAAGGTCAAAGCCGATGCAACTATCGCTTTACCTACAAACTTGTGATGAATAAAGCTTCGTTTAACCGTATAAACAAAATAGTATAGGGAATACCCAAAAACAATTAACAAACCAGGACCCATCGTTACCGTAATAGTTTTTATCGTGATCCCAAACATAATGACCAATACAATTTCAAAAACTATATATGCCACTAATAATATTTTCATTCTTTTCATTTGTACTGAAGACGGAATTTGAAATATCAGGAATGAAAGCATAAGTGGCATATCGGCCAGGTTGTTTGTAATGCCATAAAGACGTTCAAAGCTTTTGGGTACGTTCACCAGGTGTTCGGTCATCAGGTTGAAGCCAAAGGCAAGCACACACCAAATAAACAAAGGAAGATATTGCTTATAACGTATCAGCTTAGTTACCACAATAACAAATACAGGTGTAAAGAGAGCAAGGGTCGATAAAATTCCTATGGCGTCATGCCAGTTCATGTATAATGGTTTTTTATAGGATAAGCTTAATGCTTGTTTTGAATCAACAATTAAACGATATGTTGTGATGACTAGTGTAGTAAAAGCCTGATTTATAAGAAAATCGAGCAAAAGTGCTTAGTCATTAGGTAATAATACCAGAATCTTTATCGGGATTTCATTGTGGTAAAACATGAAAGAAATACTAATCCTTTTTTTCATGTTTAAGCTCAGGTCTGGGGAAGCCATCATGACAGGTATAACACGAAACCGCCATTGTCTCACCAGCTTTGTAAACAATGGTGTAATCAAAATAATCTTTATTTACTGCAGCTGTTAATTTCATCATCATTCTTGTAATTTCTTTTTCGGGTTTATCATCGCTAGCATAATCTATATCACCCTTTATGGTCTTACTTTCTGCATGGCAAAAATTACAAGATACATTCAAGGCTTTTGTATAACCATCCATTACAGAGTCAAGATCTGCATTGCTTATATCTTTTGGCAGCACTTTCAGATTTCTTTCTTTATTGCCCATCGGTTTACTTGCCGCAATGCCAACAAAAACGATTGCGATCAAACCAAGGACAACGACTGCTTTATTTTTCATGCCGATCGATTTAAGTTTTGAATTTACTAAATACTTTTTTAGCCTCATGGGATTTTATCATTTGCGTCAATCGTTCAGGTAACTTTGAATAAATTTTTTAAATATGTCATCATTAGTAAAAGAATTTAATGATTACCGCAGCCGCATGAACGAGGTGATCCTTAGTAAAAACAATCTTGTGATGAAACGTCTTTGGAACCTTGACACCAACACGTACGAAGACGGCGCACTAGATACAAAGACGAAGGAAATGCTTGGTTTGGTTGCCAGCATGGTGCTTCGTTGTGATGATTGTATCAAGTATCACCTGGGGGAATGCCATGAACTAGGAATTACAACTGCCCAGATGTATGAGATCTTTGCCGTGGCCAATATCGTGGCAGGTACAATTGTGGTTCCGCATACCCGCCGTGCTGCCGAGTATTGGGAAGAATTGGAAAATAACGAATAATTAAGGTTATGATTGATAAAAATCATGACCGATAGGTTTGAAACCCCTTGCTTCCTATTCGTTATTCTATAAATTTGCAGTCAATCTTTTTTTATGAGTGAAACAACCGTTGCTCCCCCACTGACCGCCAAAGATTTTACAACCGACCAGGAAGTACGCTGGTGTCCAGGTTGTGGCGATTATTCTATTCTTGCACAAGTACAAAAAGTAATGCCAACACTTGGAATACCCCGTGAGAATATTGTGATCATTTCGGGTATTGGGTGCAGCAGCCGATTCCCATATTACATGAATACTTATGGAATGCATTCTATCCATGGTAGGGCTACAGCTGTTGCCAGCGGCTTGAAGGCTTCAAGACCTGAATTGAGTGTCTGGATCGTAACTGGTGATGGCGACAGTTTGAGTATAGGTGGAAATCATACGATTCATTTGCTTCGCAGAAATTTTGATGTAAATATTCTATTGTTCAATAATCAGATCTATGGTTTGACAAAAGGACAATATTCTCCGACATCAGAAGAAAACAAGGTTACGAAATCAACGCCTTATGGTAGTATTGATCATCCCTTTAACCCTCTGGCACTTGCTATGGGTGCCGATGGAACATTTGTAGCAAGAACAATGGACCGTGATCCGAAACATTTGCAGGCAATGCTGCTTCGTGCTAACGCACATAGGGGAGCATCTTTTCTTGAGATCTATCAGAACTGTAACATATTTAATGACGGAGCTTTTGAAATGTTTACTGAAAAAGGAACAAAAGCAGCCGAAACATTATTCCTTGAACAAGGTCAGCCATTGACTTTTGGTGCAAACAAAGAAAAAGGGATAAAGTTGGATGGCTTTACCCCAAAAGTTGTAAACCTTGCTGATGGCTATAGTGCTGATGATCTTTGGGTGCATGATGAAAAAGATATTTACAAAGCACAGATACTCGTTCGCATTTTTGATAACCCAAATATTGAGGGTCACTTGCCAAGACCATTTGGTGTCTTTTATCAAAAAGACCGGAGTTGTTATGAAGATGTAATGGAACAACAAATTAAAGATGCGAAAGCAAAGAAGGCTGCCGATCTTGATAAACTTTTAAGAGGAAATGAAGTGTGGGTGATCAACTAAGTATTGCAGGTTTTCTTAATTCTTTGTCAGCATTCTCAAACACTTTCTTCTTTTTTCTTTCATACCACCAGACCGGTGCGGTTTTTTTCATCACTGTATCAATGCTGCGCATTCCAAAAAGATTCCAGGCAGCCTTCATTTTTCCTGTCAAAGTTGGTTGCAATGCCCTTAAGCTCATCGCAAAGCCGCTGTCAAGGTATTCCATATGATGCCACCAACCTGCAGGCATAAATAAGGTATCACCATGATCCAGAACTGCTTCAAGCCCCTGCGCAAGTTTCAATGCAGGATATTTTTCATAATCAGGGCTTCCTGTTTGCATGTAATAATTGGAGAAATCAGCTAATGATAAAACTTCGTATGGCTTTCTGTAAAGCTTGTATTGTTCTTCAAAAGGAAATAATAAAACCCTTTTTCTGCCGGCAAACTGTGTATGAAGTATATTAGAAAGATCAATATCAAAGTGCATGTGAGTGATGGAAGTGGCGCCGCCGGTGAAGAGCATCGGGTATTTTTTTATAAAACCTTTCATCATGTGCTCAGGCCAAGTAAAATCGTTTATCAACTGCGGAGCATGATCAAAAATGTTGAATAAAAAGATTCGCCAGCCCGCAGGCCCCTGGCTTATCATATCAATGTACTCGCCGAATGTTTTGTAATCATCTGCCTTATTTATCGGTGTATAAGCATCGCTTTTTATATTGTTATAAAGAGGTACTTTTTTATCACCAACTAATTCTTTAAAATAATTCCAGTTCCATTTTTTATAAGCAGGCCACTGATGTGAAAGATCCCGGATAATGACCGGAAAATTCTTATCATAGAATTCGTGTTTGAACTCTTCTGGCGAAATTGTATCAACAACAGGAAGTGGCCTTAGTTGCATGCAGCACAATTTTGACAAAGATATAGATGGACATCATACGGCTTGTCAACTAACTGATAAAATTTGTAAATGCAGTTAATTGATAGTTAATGAATAATGTTAAGTAAGGTCCTCTTTAGTAAAAAGCTCGGGCTGCCCAGATAAGAGACGCCAGCTTTTACGATGATATTTGCACATGCCGTATTCGTCAAGGGCTCTGCGATGTTCAGGAGTACCATATCCTTTATTGCTCGCCCAATTGTAGTGGGGAAACTCCTCGTGGAGCCTTGTCATAAATTCATCCCGATAAGTTTTTGCAAGAATGCTGGCCGCGGCAATTGAGGCATAAGTACCATCACCCTTTATGATGCAGTGGTGTGGAATTCTTTTATATTTTACAAAATAATTTCCGTCGATCAACAGCATTTGTGGTCTTGGTTTCAGTTGGTTTACTGAAATATGCATTGCCTTTATTGATGCTTGCAGAATATTGATACGGTCAATCTCATCATGGCTGATGCTGGCAACCGCAAAACTGATCGCTTCTTTTTCAATTACTATTCGTAACTCATTTCTTTCTTCCTCGTTTAATTGTTTCGAATCATTTAATAATGGATGAAAAAAATATTTTGGAAGAATAACCGCCGAAGCAAATACCGGACCTGCGAAGCAACCACGCCCGGCTTCATCGCAACCAGCTTCAGTTAATTGGTCCTGGTAAAAAGGGCTTAGCATTTTGTGAGGTTGCACAAATATCGCAGAACAAAAATTATTTTCAACATCAGCAGCCGCTAACTTTGCGCCGCTATGTCGGAATTTTATCCACAAAGAACTTCAAAAGCTGTTGCCATTTGGTTAATGCTCGGTGTGGGTATGCTGATTATTCAAATATTATTGGGCGGTGTTACCCGTCTTACTGGTTCGGGTCTTTCTATTACCGAATGGAATGTGATCACAGGAACATTGCCACCATTGAATGAACAAAAATGGATCGAAGAATTTAATAAGTATAAACAGACGCAACAGTTTTTACTTCTCAACTCAGATTTTACACTGCAGGATTTTAAGTCCATTTTTTTCTGGGAATGGTTTCATCGTTTTTGGGCAAGATTGATAGGCGTTGTTTTTGCAATTCCTTTTATCATTTTTCTTTTTCAAAAAAGATTTAAGGAAGAAATGATAAAACCTTTGATCATTCTTTTTCTTTTAGGCGCTTTACAGGGAGCTGTTGGATGGATCATGGTGGCAAGTGGGTTAACAGGGGATGCAATTTATGTTAAACCAACAAAACTGATGCTGCATTTTGTATTAGCATTAGGATTGCTTTGTTATACATTTTGGTTTGCATTGCAATTATTGGTGCCGGAAGAAAAAAGAATTGCAAAGAAGTCGGTAAAAAATTTTACATGGGCAATCCTTGGAGTGTTGGTTTTACAATTAGCATTTGGCGCATTAATGGCGGGACATAAAGCGGCAACTGCTGCACCTACATGGCCTGATATTAACGGCGCCTTCATTCCAGCCAACATGTTTTCATCACCTGACGGCCTATTGAATTTAATTGAGAATAAGATCACAATTCATTTCTTTCACCGGTTGCTTGCCTATATCCTTTTTGCACTTATTATTATCTGGACATGGAAAACAGTCAACGTAAATGGTAGCAAATTATTTTTGAAAACAAAATGGCTTCCTTTTTTATTTGTAACCTTACAGGTTGTTCTTGGCGTTTTTTCCGTTCTTACAAGTGTGAAAATCGTTCCCAATCATTGGGGAAGATTTGAATGGTTAGCACAGTTGCACCAATTAATTGCGATGTTCCTATTGTTATCGCTTGTCTGGATGGCTTACCTTATAAAAAGTAAATAACAGTTACTTTGAAATAACGCCGGTTTAATATTAATTTTAAGAAACTAAACCGCCTCTCCTTTACTTATGAAAGCCTGGCTTCGCGGATTTTTTTATTCTTTCCCTGTTCAACTGTTGTTTCTGCATTTCAGAAAATACCAGGTGTTACTTATTTTCTGGTTTGTTTTGTTCAGCACCGTCAATGGCACTTTCATGCGAACCTTTGGCGCCGATTCACTTTATTTAGCGCCGGAATATCTTGGTAATGTAAATGCACTAGGTGCAGCTATCGTTGGCATTTCTATTGGAATGTTTATTATGAGCTGGAACATTGCCAGTTTTATTTTATTTAGCCGGCATTTTAGATTTTTGGCTGCAACTACCAATCCTTTTTTAAGATATTGTATAAACAACTTTGTGATACCTGCTGTTTTTCTGATTTTTTATTTTATTAAAGCGTGGCAATTCATCAGGTATAAAGAACTTATTCCTACTGTGGAATATTTAATGTTAGCGGGAGGTTTTTTGTTGGGGTTACTATTGATACTCTTTATTTCTTTTATTTATTTTTTCAGGGCAGATCGCTCTATTTACCGCCGTATGATGCCGGTAATAAGAAACCCAAAGGAATATATCAGGCATTTGAAGCCGGGTGAGCTGCCACCCAGTGAATCAAAGATCATTAAAGTAGAATGGTATCTTGAAACACCAATGTCTGTAAAAAAGACGAGAGATGTTTCTCACTACACCCGTGATTTCATTGAAAATATTTTTAAACGTCATCACTTTGCAGCGGTACTTTCTGTATTTGCCGCCTTTTTATTTTTGATCGGAATTGGTTTTTTACAAGACTCTGCCTTTTTCCAGATCCCTGCCGCTGCAAGTATCACTGTTTTCTTTGCAATACTCATTGGGGTTGCAGGCGCTTTTACTTATTTTTTACAAAGCTGGAGTGTGCCATATCTTCTGGGTCTAATAATTATTCTTAATCTCTTTTATACTTGGGATTGGATCGATCCAAGAAATAAAGCCTTTGGTTTAAAATATTCCAATATAAATGAGCGCCCTGCTTATAGTCGCGAACATCTATTGGAAATGGCATCAACAAAAAATATTTCTGCAGATAGCCTGAACATGATCCATGTACTGGAGAACTGGAAAAGGAAGCAAGGAGAAGAAAAACCTTTGTTCGTCATAGTCAATACAAGCGGTGGCGGACATCGTAGTGCAACCTTTACCATGAGCATTCTCCAAAGACTCGATAGCATTACTAATGGGGGAATGATGAAAAAAACTTTTTTAATTACAGGTGCATCCGGCGGAATGATCGGCGCTTCTTATTTCCGTGAACTTTATTTGCGTAAACAAAAAGGTGAGAATATTCATTTACAGGATAAAAAATATGTTGATGATATTTCGGGTGATCTGTTGAATCCGTTATTCTCATCTTTTGTGGCAAGAGACCTTATTTCTCCATCATTAAAATTTAATGTAGGTCCCTATATATATGTAAAAGACCGGGCTTATTCTTTTGAATCAAAGCTGGATAAGAATACAAATGGTTTCTTAAATAAGCAATTGAAAGATTATAAAGAAGAGGAAAGAAATGCAACTATTCCGTTAGCATTTTATAATTCAGTTGTTTCAAGGGATAGCCGAAAAATGATCATCAGCACACAGCCCATCAGGTTTATGATGCGGAGTCGTTACGATTCAACAGCACTTCCTGAAATGGACCCTGATGTTATTGACTTCACTTCTTTTTTTGAAAAGCA
The DNA here is from genome assembly GCA_035764525.1 of Chitinophagaceae bacterium. Lineage (GTDB taxonomy): Bacteria > Bacteroidota > Bacteroidia > Chitinophagales > Chitinophagaceae > VBAS01. The sequence goes on from DASTZB010000045.1 coordinate 11,849, forward strand.
AGATCCTTATAATTTACGAATATTAACTGCCTTACGAATGAACGCAACTTTCCCTATTGTATTGCCCAACGTATGGCTTCCTTCCGATCCTGTCATTGATGTAATGGATGCCGGGTTAAGAGATAACTACGGACAAGAAACAGGTTTACGCTTTCTCGAATTTTTTGACGATTGGATAAGTCATAACACTCGTGGTGTGCTTATCATTCAATTAAGAGATCGGCCTTCGGGCGGTTGGGATTATCCTTATGTTACAGAGAACATAGGCGATCATGCCACGAAACCATTTTTAATGCTTCAGCATAATTGGTTTAAAACGATGGAATATTTTCAAAACGATCTTTTGAGTTATTATACACAACATGCAGAGCATACTATTAATAAGGTCACCTTTCAATATGCAACGGAAAAACAGGAAGACAAAGCCGCATTGAATTTTCATCTTACACAAAGAGAGAAAAAGAATATTATGAGTTCTCCTGATTTTTTATTTAACAAAGAAAATTTTGAGAAAGTGGTCAACCTGTTCAATAAAAAAGATTCATTGGTTGTTAAACGGGCTGAATAAGCCTGAAACATTTCTTCTTTATTTCAATTGCAAGTTTGCCCGGAGTTTCAGCAGGATCTCCGTCAATGTGCAATGGAGCCATTGAATGATTAATGATCTTTAGTTTATCCGTTTGAAAATAAATAACACCACTTTTTTTTGTAACCACCGAGGAGGCTTCCAGTACGTTCCATCCAGCCATTTGTTTTAATGTTTGCAAAACAAGACTCACTTTATTCTGACTTGTTACAATGACAATATCCAGCAATCCGTCTGTTAAACTTGCTTTGGGAGCTATGGTAAAATTATTTCCAAACTGGTTACTGTTAGCAATGCTGATAAAAAAGGCATCAATATCAAGTTTTGTATGGTCAAACTTTACTTCAAATCGAAAGGGGTTTATTGAAAAAAAGTTTTTTAGCGTTAATTGTGCATAGGCCATCAAACCTCTCTTTGGATGATCAGCAAATTCATGTGCCACTTTTGCATCGAAGCCAAGACCGGCCAACATACAAGCAAATCTATCATTGACAAGAAACCCATCAATTGCGGAAACTTTTCCATTAAAAATTAAGTCAAGGGCTTTTGCCGGGTGCTTGGAGATCTTTGCCGTATGAGCTAATCCATTTCCCGACCCGCATGGTATGATCCCAACATCTACCTCTTCATTTAAAAGACTTCCGACAACACTGCTTATAGTGCCATCGCCACCGGCGATCACTACATCAGTAACTTTTTCTTCTTTGATAATTGAATGCAGAAAAGAATAATTCCCATCAGCCACTGAGGGGAAAACAAAAAAAGGAATGCCCTTTTGTTTTGTTACACCTTCAACAAATTTTTGAAGGTCACTTTTGGATTTTGCTCCGGAAATAGGATTAATGATGTAAATGATCTTTCGGTTCATCGTGTATACAATGTACACAAAAGTATGCGACGAATACGAACAGTAGCGGCGACTGCAGGATCTTTTGGAACAGCCCAACTATACACTCTTACTTTTTGCCGGCCTTCCATGATACCTGCAATTTCAGAGTTGTGTATCCGTAAGAAAAGAGTGTTATTATATTCTCTTATCTGTTTATCAGTCGAATCATAAAATGCAATGGTACGGATCCATTCTGCCTGCTCGGCAGCAGGAGTGTATTCGATAACAAAAAACCCAGGTCCTTCAAGAAACCGGTTCAGAAGCACTACTCTTCTTTCATCATTTGTTTCTTTTTTATTATTAAAAGAACTCACCTCTTTACGGTTTTGATAGATGTCCCATTTATCATAGGATTGCGCCTGTACGGTTACAGAAAATAAGATCAATATATGTAAAAATAGTTTCGCCATTGTATTGTATCAGTTAAAACGAAGTTCGGGGAAAAATCGTTGCATGAGCTGATAACATTCTAATTTTATAATGTTGGGTAAGCTTATTGACCTTCATCACTGTGATGTGGTTTTGTGTCTGCGTGGCCAAGGCTTTTGCCAGGTGCCACTACATCACGAACCATTTGTTTTAATTCTTTGATCTCGGGAAAACCACCATATTCTTTCCTGTCAAAGATTATTTTTCCTTCAATAGTAATACGATAGCTTCCATTTATTTCACTGGGTTGCAGTATTACCTCTCTCAGATCGGATTCAAAAGTGGTCAAGAATTCCTGCGCCATATAGGCTGCCCGAAGTAACCAATGACATTTCGGACAATATTCAATTGTGATAGAAGATTTTTTCATTTAGAAAGTATTTAAAATAAAATAATTACCATTTCAACAATGCACTGGCCCATGTAAACCCGCTACCAAACGCAGCCAAACAAACCAGATCACCTTCATTTATTTTTCCCATTTCCCATGCTTCACATAATGCAATCGGGATTGATGCGGCGGTTGTATTACCATATTTCTGAATATTATTATAGACCTGGTCATCTGTCAATTTTAATTTTTTTTGTACAAATTGTGATATGCGAAGATTCGCCTGGTGCGGTATTAGTAATTTAAGATCTGAGGTTTGATAATTATTTTTATTCAACGCTTCCATTATTACTTCAGGAAATTTTTCAACAGCAATTTTAAATACTGCCTGTCCATCCATGTTTGGAAAATTTTGTGCTTTATCGATCATAGTATGGCTCATAAACATTTCACCTATTTCGGCTTCATCAAAATCAGCCAATTTATTTTCTCCAACCCAATAGTTCGCATGTGTACCCGGATTATACATTGCTAAAATCTCTGCATTATTTCCATCGCAGTGTAAATGCGTACTCAGAATACCACGATTATCATCTTCAGTTGGTTGTAGTACAACAGCGCCGGCTCCGTCACCAAAGATCACGGAGATATTTCTTCCACGTGTACTGAAGTCAAGTCCGAAAGAATGTTTTTCACTGGCAACAACAAGAATATTTTTATACATGCCTGTTCTGATAAACTGGTCGCCGGTGCTAAGTGCATATACAAATCCCGAACATTGATCTCTTATATCTAATGCACCAATTTCTTTCATCTTCATGGCACGTTGTACCAACACACCGCAACCGGGAAAATAATAATCAGGACAAATAGTAGCGAAGATGATAAAATCAATATCCTGCGCAGTTATGCCGGCTCTTTCAATTGCGATCTTTGCGGCTTCAATGCCCATGGTTGCGGTCGTTTCTTTTGTACGATCCGCATATCTCCTTTCTTTTATACCGGTACGTTCCTGTATCCATTCATCGCTTGTATCCATATATTTCATGAGATCGTTATTGGTAACCACATTTTTGGGGACATACATACCAATACCGGCAATCTTTGATCGTAGCATGGCAATTGTTTATTAAGAGAGAAAGATAGCAAATGTGCATGAAATGCTAGTTGATTAAGACAGTATGCTGCTTTTCAAAACACGAAATGGGTAAATTCTGCCACACTCAATTTTTATTTCTATTGGCTGTATTTATAGCATGATATTTTCTAATGGTATAGAAGGATTTCAGTAAAAATCCTACAGGAAGGACTGCATGGACCAGGTTAAAAAGAATATTTGGGTCAAACCGGCACGAATAGTTGCAAAGACTATTCTGTTCATCATTTTATTTTTATTGATCATTCTTTTATTGATACAAACTGGTCCGGTACAAAATATTCTTCGTGTAAAAGCGGTTGCATATCTCCAAAAAAAATTAAAAACAAAAATTGAAGTAGGAAAAGTTTATGTTGGCCTGCCTAAAAACATTATTCTCGAAAATGTTTATATAGAAGACAGGCAAAAAGATACATTGTTATCCGGCGGCAAGATCGAAGCTAACCTTGACCTGCTGAGCCTAATCTTTAAAAACCAAATGGATATCCGGAGCATCACGCTGGATAATATCACTGCGAAGGTCAAAAGACAACTTCCCGATACAGCTTTTAATTTCCAGTTTGTAGTTGATGCTTTTACAACAAAAGACACAACTATAAATGCTGATACTTCATCTTATTTTATTTCAATCCCATCTGTTGTGTTAAATAAGATCAGGATCATTTATAAAGATACGATCACCGGTACTGATGCGGAAGCATGGCTCGATCATCTTGGTACACGAATTGATAAAATGGATTATGAGCATTTTTATTTCGATGTACCCCAAACAAATATCAAAGGACTGACCGCAAGAATCTATCAGGTAAAACCTTTGGTAAAATCAGAGCCTCCGATAAAAGATATGGTGGAAGCCCAACAGCCTTCCGGAATAAAATTATTTTTTAAAGAATTAAACCTTGAGAATATAAAACTTGATTTTCGTAATGATGTGTCTGCAACGTATTCTACCGTCAATCTTGGGACAGCGAATGTGAATCCGAATAATATCGATCTTGATAATAGGATCATTGATCTGCAAAATGTTTCTTTGAATAATACCATAGCAGCTATAAGATTTGGAAAAAAGGAACAGGCAAAAATTGTAATAAAAGAAGCAAAACAGGAAGCAAAGAGCCAGGTGGAAGCTGGCTGGAGAATATTTGCATCGAATATAGATCTTGAAAATAATAGTTTGCAATTTGACAATGATAATAACTCCCGTATAAAATATGGAATAGACTATAGCCATTTTAAGGGAGACGCTGTAACATTTAAAGCAAATGATCTTTTATTGTCCATCGATTCAATTGCTGGAAAAATTAAAGAGGCATCCTTCAAAGAGCAAAGCGGATTTGTGCTAAATGAATTGCAAGGTGAATTTTTATATACCAATACACAAACTTTTGTAAAAGGCCTTGTTCTTAAAACACCTGGAACTGAATTGAAAAGATCCGCATCGCTTTCGTATAAATCCTTTAAAGATCTAAAAGACAATTTTCAAAGTACACAAATCGATGCAGATATTTTCAACAGCCATGTGCAAGTGAAAGATATACTTGCTTTTGCCCCGCAACTGCGTTTGCAGCCGGCATTCGCAAATCCTAATGCCACATGGTATATCAACCTGCAGGGAAATGGAACTCTTCAAACAATGCATATTGCAAACCTGCAATTCCGGGGTTTGAAAAACACGCAGATTGATGCAAGCGGTTCATTGGCGACAAGTAATGATCCTGCTAAAACAGGCGGTACATTAATGATAAG
>DASTZB010000046.1:0-7886 GCA_035764525.1 Chitinophagaceae bacterium
GACATCGCCACCACTTGCTTCGGCTTCTTTTTCTGCTTCTACTAATTCCATCAGTTTTTCTAAAAGATCTTTTGTCTGGTCAAATCGTTCTGATAGTTTTTTTTGCAGCCAGTCACTAAACCCGTTTTTATCCATGTGTTCTTTAAAAAAATCCATCAATACTTTTCCATTGGTTTCATATTGTGACGCTTCATCGGTAAGTTTAAGATCGACCACATTTTTCCAGCCATACATAAAATCAGGATGGCGGAGTGTTGTTCTTACAAATGTCTTTGCATCTTCCAAACCATAGAGTGGAGCATAGCTTAGTGAATCACGGTTTGGATACCAGCACAAGACACCGATACCGGGTATTTCAACTATTCTTTCGGCTGTAAAAAGTTCTTCATACTTTAATCTCCGCTCTTCACCATTTTCACGATAATGGGCTCCGCTTTTGCCTGCCAGCAAAATATTTCTCGGGTTCCAGCTTATTTTATAATGCCAGGGGTTATCATCGCTTTCGGGAGCAACAAGACCGCCGCAATGCGATCTAAATGAAATGACCTTTCCTCGATCTGAATGTATCTTATCAAAAATTTTCATTGCACTCATGTGATCGATACCGGGATCAAGGCCCATCTCACATAAAAAGAGAAGATCTTTATTTTCAATTTCTGATTTCTGATTTCTAATTTCATCATCAATATATGAAGCAGTAAGGAGATTTTTATTTTTCTCGATACAAGTCTTCGCAACGACAGTATGAAGGGCAGGAGGTAAGAGTGAAATAACAATGTCAGATTCGCTAATAAATTTTTTCCTATCAATTTCGTCATTGATATCAAATGAAACAGCTTTTCCAAAAGGTGAAATACCTATCTTGGATTGTGCTAGATTGATATCAGCATCAACAACTGTTAACTGCCACTCCTCTTTTTCTGCATTCGAAAGTAGATAGTCGATAAGTACTGTAGCCGATTTGCCCGCTCCAAACAATAAAATATTTTTCATGAGAATGAAATCTGTCCGGCAAATTAATCCAATTATTTAGGTGTAAGATGCCTCGCCTTAATTTCTTTATTAAAAAAAATTAGTGTGGCTCGACATGATAAGACTGGCAATGAGGGAAGAATAAGCTATAACCCTGCTGTCTGTCTTTCATATTGTGAAGATTCGATCTCCATTACTCTGTAAGTTACTTTAACACCACGCAGGTAATCGGGGATCTTTAAAGTTTTTGAACCATTTGGCTCAATAGAGCTAAAAATTATTTTTTCTGTTTTTATAGGTTGTTCACTTGGTTTTAAATATTCAAGTTCAACGATCACTTTATCCAACTCAAATTTTGAATCATTATTGACGGTCAGCTCAAGATTCATTATGCCACCAAAAGCTCTTTGCTTATAGTTATTTGCTCTTACATTAACCAGTTTGTTGATGTTAACAGGACGGGTTTTTGGTTTTGTCTCTTCAGTTTTTTCTTCTGTTGCCTTTGGCATTATTGCTTTCTTTTCAACAGATGCTATTTCAGACTCTTTAATCATGTCATCCTTTTTTTGCTGAATAGAATTTGTAACTAAACTTTCAGCAGGAATATTTGTGTCTTCTTTTTTTGTTTGTACCTTTTTAGTTGAAGACATTTTTGTCTCAGGTACAATCGGTGGAATGACAGCGGATGTATTTGAAGGGGTTGTTGTACTTATACTTCTTTTATCGGGTTGGATCATTGTAGTTTTTGATTGAGGTTGATCCTCACCTGCAAAATTCTTATATGCAACTACTACCAAGAAGCAAAAGATTACAGCACCACCAACAACCTGCAAAATGGAAGTATGTGTCGATGTCCATCTCGATTTTTTCTTACGGGTCAAATAGGTTTCCGTATATCTTCTTTTGATATCATCCAGGGACTCTGAATATTTTTCGTTCAAAGTTGGTTCTTCGTTAATTGGAATAGGAGTGGTATTAATTACCCGTTCTTGTTTGGGTACAACCGGTTCTTTAACCAGAATTTCCTGACGTAAATAGGCAGGTTTATTTTCAATCTTTTTTTCTTCAACAACTACAGGCTTTTCTTCAATAATTGCAGGAGCTTTTGCATATACAGGTTGTGATTGTTTTTTAGGAACATGATTTTCCGGCATTGCAACAAAAACCTTTTTGGAAGTTGTTACAGTTCTATTCTCAACCGGCAGGGTGTAAGTTTCTTCCTTCGGCAGTACGTATGTTTCCTCCTGCGGCTGCATTTGTTTTACAACTTGCTTTTCTTGTGGCTTTTCTTCCGGCTTTTTATAAAACCGGTCGTATGGCTGTTCCTCGGTTGCGGGAGCATAGTCCTTTAATCCGTCAACTTCGCTGGGGTAACGCCAGGCAGCACTTTTCCCTTCTACCCAAACAAGGTCATAGGGTTTAAGACCAGAACTCACCAGCTGTTGCAGGCTATAAGGGCCGCTTTGTTTGTTACTGCGGAGCAAAAGATAAGTATCCATACCGTCCAAATTGTAGTAACATGTAACGAAAATTCTGTGCCGGGCTGTGTAAAAGTGTTGTTATAAAAAATATATTTTACAATAAGGAAATTCATCCACCAAAGTGGAAAAAATAGCCCCAAAAAACAAGATTTTTATCAGGAATTGATGACTGTTTCCGGTACATTTGCAAGCCCTGAAAAACAGGGTCTGATCATTGATAAATCAAGGCTTTGGAACCTGAACGGAGCGTCGCAATAGAAGCTCCATCGGAGTCACAAAAGCCGGTAAAATAAATCTTAGGAGCAACAAATGGACGATAGCTTACAGCCACAGGAAACACAAGATAACGATCGCATCATCCCGGTAAATATTGAGGAGCAGATGAAGACAGCCTACATCGACTATTCCATGTCGGTGATAGTGGGGAGGGCGTTGCCGGATGTAAGAGATGGCTTGAAGCCAGTGCATCGCCGCATTTTGTATGCGATGAATGAACTGGGTTTGCATTATAACAGGCCGTTTAAGAAATCAGCCCGTATCGTGGGAGAAGTGTTGGGTAAATATCATCCGCATGGTGACACGGCGGTGTATGACGCAATGGTGCGGATGGCGCAGGATTGGAACATGCGTTATACGCTTATTGACAAACAGGGGAATTTTGGTACGCAGGATGGTGATGGTCCTGCAGCCATGCGTTATACTGAAGCAAGATTGCAACGACTTACTGAAAGTATGCTGAATGATCTTGATAAGGATACGGTAAACTTTCAATTTAATTTTGATGATACTGAACGAGAGCCGACAGTTCTTCCTACACGCATTCCGCAATTGTTGATAAATGGTTCCAGTGGAATAGCAGTAGGTATGGCTACCAATATGCTCCCGCATAATTTGAGTGAATCAATTGATGGCTGTATCGCTTATATCGATAATCGCAACATCACTATTGAAGAGTTGATGCACTATGTAAAAGCTCCTGATTTTCCAACCGGCGGAATTATTTATGGAATGGAAGGAGTGAAAGCTGCAATGCATTTGGGAAGAGGAAGGGTAGTGGTTCGTGGAAAAATGCACGTAGATACAAAAGCAAGTGGCCGTGAACAAATAATTGTAACAGAAACGCCTTACCAGGTAAGCCGTGATGCATTAACTGAACGGATCGGTGAACTGGTAAATGAAAAAATAATTGAAGGCATTGCCCATGTAAATAATGAATCAAATGAGAAAGAGGGCACCCGTATTGTCGTTGATCTGAAACGTGATGCCGTTGCCAATGTCGTTATCAATCAACTCTACAAGCATACCGAGCTTCAAACTTCTTATGGTATCAATAATGTTGCATTGGTAAAAGGAAGACCAAGAACATTAACACTGAAAGATCTTATTTCAGAGTTTGTTGAATTCCGCCATGAAGTAGTGGTGCGCCGTGCTAAATATGAATTGAATGAAGCGGAAAAGAAAGCGCATATTTTACAAGGCTACCTGATCGCATTAGATCACCTGGATGAAGTGATAAGCTTAATAAGAAGTTCTGCCACTCCTGATACTGCAAAAGAGAACCTGATCAACGCTGGTTGGGGGCTGGATGAGATACAGGCAAAAGCAATTCTAGAATTAAGATTGCAACGCCTGACAGGAATGGAAAGAGATAAGATAAAGCAGGAGTTTGATGAATTGATGAAACTGATCGGTGAGTTGAAAGAGTTGCTTTCAAATGAAGGAATGAGGTATGACCTGATCAAGAAAGAATTGCTGGAAGTAAAAGAAAAATTTGGTGATGCTCGTCAAACAGAGATCACTTATCTTGATGATGAAGTAAAGATCAAAGATCTTATCAAAGAAGAAGATGTCGTTATTACAATTTCTCATTTAGGCTATATAAAAAGAACATCAGCTACTGAATACCGTTCACAGCGCAGAGGCGGCCGGGGAGTAATGGGTGGTAAAACAAGAGAAGAAGATTGGATCGAACATATTTTCGTAGCATCTACGCATCATACTATGCTTTTCTTTACAGAGCAGGGAAGATGCTATTGGTTGAATGTATATGAGATTCCTGAAGGTGAGAAGACAGGGAAAGGAAGGGCCATTCAAAACCTGATACAAATACCATCTGATGATAAAGTAAGAGCCATCATCGATGTGAAAGATCTGAAAGATGAAGCATTTGTTAATTCGCATAATATTGTTCTTTGTACTAAAAAAGGAATTATTAAGAAAACTGCGTTGGAAGACTTCAGCCGCCCACGGCAATCTGGTGTAAATGCGATTACGATATTAGCTGGTGATGAATTGCTTGAAGCAAAGATGACCGATGGAAATTCTGAAATTATGATGGCGGTGAAAAGCGGCAGAGCTATTCGTTTTTCTGAAACAAAAGCAAGAGCCACCGGCCGCGGGGCTATCGGTGTTGCAGGTATTGAAGTAGAGGATAATGATGACGAAGTTGTGGGTATGATTTGTGTAAATACCGGGGCTGCTGAATCTAAAACGGTCTTGGTCGTAAGTGAAAAAGGTTATGGAAAAAGAACTGCGGTGGATGAATATCGTTTTACAAACCGCGGAGGAAAAGGAGTGAAGACGATCAATGTTACCCCAAAAACCGGTAAATTGGTGGGTATGTTGGAAGTGGCCGAAAAGGAAGACCTGGTTATTACTTGCAAAAGTGGTGTTACTATAAGAATGAGAGTTTCTGATATCAGTGAACAAGGCAGGGCGACACAAGGCGTAAAATTGATCCGACTGGATGAAGGGGATGAGATAGCTGCCATTACCAAGATCGAAGACCAGGCGGTTTCGGAAAATGGAAATGGAAACGAAAATGGCGCTAACGGGAACGAGGATAGCAATGGTGCAATTGAAGGCCCTGAAAATGCAACCACTGATTAATTAATTTCATCTGCAATAGGTTCTGATTTAATAAAAAACAAAAACAAAATCATGCAAAGATTTCTTTTAAGCTTGCTTATTATTTTAAGTAGCAGCGGTTTGTTTGCACAAACAATTGAAGATATAGAAGCACAATTTGGGAAGGGAGAGCTGGATAAGGCAAAGGCGACGGTGGATGCTTTCCTTGCAAAGGAAAAAAACCAAGCCAAATCTGATGGTTGGTGGTACAAAGGTCTTATCTATAACGAGATCGCAAAGAGTGATAAATACAAGAGCCTTGCACCTGATGGCCGCATGGAAGCATTTAATGCTTTTAAAAAGTATTATGAGATGGATCAAAAGGCGGTAAGAGCTACGCTGGAACAGCATGTAAGATTATTCGATATTTATAATGGTTATTTTGACCTTGGCGTATCTAGTTTCGGCGCACAAAAGTTTGAGGATGCATATACGAATTTCAAAAATGCATTGACTGTTGAAGAATATATTGCAGGTAAAAACCTTGAATATAACGGTTTTAAGTTCCCCACCTTTGATACTACTTTAATCCAGAATATAGCCTTAAGTGCTTACAGGGCAAAAAAGGATGATGAGGCGGCCGTTTATTATAAAATGATCGCCGATAAGAAAATTGCCGGGAAAGACAATGTAGATGTATACCAGTTGCTCATTGAATATTATGCTAAGAAAAATGACAAGGCAAATAAAGAAAAATACATGCAACTAGGCCGTGAGCTTTTCCCCGCTGATGATCGTTGGTATCAAATGGAACTGGACGAAGTGGATGCAAAGGATAAGAAAGCATTATTTGCCAAATATGAGGAGCTGTTGCCGAAATATCCTGATAAGTACCTGATGTCATATAACTATGCAGTTGAATTATTCAATTATACTTATGCGGGCGATACAAAACCCGCCGACTATAAAGAGACGCAAAAGAAAATTGAGAGTGTTTTAAAGTCAACAATTAATGCAAATAAGAGTTACCCTGAAGCAAATGTGTTGATGGCCCGTCATTATTACAATGTTTTGTATGATTTCCAGGATGAGATGCAGGCAATAAAAGGAACTACCGCTGCGGATCAGAAAAAGAAAGCGGATCTGAAAGCAAAGATGGCTGAATCTGCTGATCAGCTGATCGTTTATTCACAGGCTGCTCTTGATCTGTATAGCGCTAAGCCAACATTGAAAGCTGGTGAAAAAGGAAATTATAAAGTCGTTTGCGGTTACCTTTCTACAGCGTATGATGTAAAAGGAGATAAGGCAAAAGCCGATGAGTACCGGAAAAAATCAGAAGCTAGTAATTAAAATATTAAGACCACCGGAAGGTGGTTTTTTTATACTATCTATTTTGACTTGTAACTTGAGATCAATTTATTCTTCAGCTCTTTTATATAGTTGATGATTTCTTCTTTTTTATCAGGGTATTTCTCAATTAGTTCATGTGCTGCTTTAGAAAATTTTTCAGCAAGGTCTTTCATGGTATCTCCAAAAGTGCCAAAGTATTCAGTGATCCTGTGTAAAGATCCATGCGGATGCGAGCTATGAAAGTTTTCTAGTTTTTTGACAACTTCATTATAAATGTCGTCCAATTTGCTTTTGAAGCTCATAAACGTGTTTTTTGATTTCCTGAATATACAAACAATAGGGGTGATTAAAGCTTTTTAAAATATGAACCTCTGCGTTCACAGAGGCAACGTCACTTTAAGAATGTTGAAATTTTGCCTTTAGGATCTGAAATAATTCTTCAACAAACAAGTCAGACCACTTCCAATAAGGGAACTTAATTATTTCTGGAAACGATGACATAGTCCTTAACCTATCAAATTCTTGCAGAGACATAAACTGGGAATTTGAAAACAGGTGTTTTATCTGTGAGTGAGTGTAGGCATCGTTCACAAATTTGATATAGAAAGATTGTTCGGAAATGTAGCTGCCAAAACTGTCCTTTTTTTCTTCATCCCAAACCCGGAACGTATAACGAATATCAACCTTGCATTCGGGGAAATCGCCACCAGGTATATTATCAATAAAACGTTTTGGGGTAAGATCCCTTTTTATTATTATGGATCCTTCTCTGCTTCTTAAATATGATACTATTTTATGTTTGTCCATGTAAAAATGAACAACATTGATAGCCGAGTATTTGTAAACTGGCAGGTCCACAAAAGACTAATTTACAAATTATGCCTCCAGCAGGAGTAAAAAATATTTTTGTATGTGAAAAAAATGTTGATGAGTGAGCTGTTAACTATAATATCCTTTGCGGTTATATACGATGCCATCAAGGTACGTCTTTCAATACAAGAGAGGAGAGACCAGACCCGAAACGTCAAACGCAGTAGAATTACCATTGTCCAACATCAATAAATTCTTCAATTCAATCAAGTGTAGCATCTGTTACTTATATTCATCATAGAATTTTCATAGGATAAGGTTTAATGGTTAATGGTTTTTGATTAGAAGTCCTCATCACCGCCCTTCGGTTTTGGGGACTTTTTATTTTTCAAAACAAGGAGGGGTGGGCCCAAAGTTCTCACGAGT
>DASTZB010000047.1:0-6661 GCA_035764525.1 Chitinophagaceae bacterium
TGAACCTCAAAAACCCTGTCCTTGTGGGCTTTGGGATAAAAGATAGACCAACCTTTGAAGCGGCTTGCGCCAATGCAAATGGGGCTATTATAGGTACCGCATATATAAAAGCTCTTGCAGAGCCCGGGAATATAACCGACATTACCCAAAATTTTTTTGAGTCTATTAAGGTTTAATTACTGTTTATACGGAGATTTTTTTATTATTTTTACAGACGTTATGAAAACAATTTTGACATTCATTTTTATTGGCCTCTTACATACTAACCTTCTTGCTACGGCAGGGAAGGACACAAGTTTTACGATCAATGGTAACCTGGTGGGTTTTGATGACGGCACGGAAGTAAAGCTTGGGGACCAGAACACTGGTTCTGAATTAGCAACCGCAAAAATTTTGAAAGGTAAGTTTACTTTAAAAGGCAAGTTAACAGAGCCTACACTTTGCTGGTTAAAGATCACCGGTGATGAGGATAATTACATTTATGTAGAGAATAAAACGATTTCGATAACAGGAATAAAGCCGATCCGCACAAACTATAAAGTGACAGGTTCGCAATCACACAATGACTTTATGGATTTTCAAAAAACTTTTAATCCATTGTTACTTCGGTTGCAAGCAATGGTGCCTGTTATTAATTCAACTGCTTACGGCCCGCAGAGAGATAGCATGATGCTTATTTATACCAAGATCCAGGATACTATTCAGAAAAATATTGATATCTATATTGATAAGCATCGTTCATCTTATGTTTCTCCATTTGTTTTATTCGTAACTACACAGTTTTATGAAGACCCTGTATTGCTTGAACAAAGATTTCTCCGTTTGGATTCCGCAGTGAGAAGCATGCCAACAGGCATCAGCTTAAAAAACTATATTGAATATAATAAAGTGGGTGCCATTGGTACCAGCGCAATTGATTTCACGCAGCCAGATACAGCTGGTACGCAGGTATCGCTGTCATCATTTAAAGGCAAGTATGTATTGGTTGATTTTTGGGCCAGCTGGTGCGGGCCGTGCAGAATGGAAAATCCAAATGTTGTTGCCAGCTTCAATAAATTCAAAGCGAAAAATTTTACCGTGCTTGGCGTTTCATTAGATCGTCCCGGGCAAAAAGACAATTGGATAGAGGCAATACATAAGGACAATCTTACATGGACACAGGTCAGCGACCTTCAATTTTGGAACAATGCCGCTGCCAAACTTTATCGTGTGCAGGGAATTCCATTTAATATTTTAGTTGATCCCCAGGGAAAAATAATTGGCCGGAACCTTCGCGGCTCCGACCTTGAAACTAAGCTTTGCGAAGTGTTGGGATGTGACTCAAAAGCGAAACCGTATTAAGTAATACTATTTTTTGTTTCAATCGACATTACTACTATTAAACTTCAGTTGCGTCGCACTCTTGTACGTTCTGTAATTATTTTCAGCTTATTCGTCAATAGTAAATAACCTGATCGCTAATATCGTTTATTGCCTTTTACCATTGACCATTAACCCCTCACATTCAATTCACATCTTTCCCTGCTTTTAGTTTATCAATCATTGTTTGAATATTGGTTTTGTTTTGAGCATCAGTGACTGCCATTGCTTTGTTAGCATATTCCAAGGCCGTTTTATAATCTCCATTGGCTGAATATCCACGGGTCAGCCCAACCAATGTAGTCATCTGGTTTGGATTTTTTTCAAAGTTCATTTTAAAAACTTCCAATGCTTCTTTTGGTTTTTTCTGAGCGATCAATGAACGTCCATATCCGTGTATCTCGAACATTGAAGCTGTTGGTAACATTTTTTTCATTAGGGTCGATGCTTCATCGCCTCTTCCCAATTTTTCAAGTATTTGAGCTTTTGTGCTAGCTGCTTGGAAGCTTCTATTCCCTCCAAATGATGTACCGGTTGCTGAGTCAGCCCATAGCAATGCTTCATTCAGATTTACATTGCGCTGAACACACCATTGTGCAGCCTGGTCCCAGCTTTCCCATAAAAATCCTCTATCAGTTCTTAATTCCCTGCGGAATGACTCAAGCTGTGATTGTACATAATCCACTTCGACTTTAAATGGGATCATCATTTTTTCCCATGACAAAGCTATGGTTGCGCTGTTTTCTGTTTCATTCATGAAATCATACTTCAGCCACTCAACTGGCTTGTCTAATGCAATCGGTTTTACTTTTACTCTGAGCGCATCTTCTTTATCATTGTAGAAAAAGCTTCCCCATGAAGTGGAGTTCTTTGAGAATATCAATGTGCTTTCATTGGGATCAAAAGCAATAAAGAACGCATATTTTCCCGCAGCCAGTGATTGACCCTCTATTTTTACATCCGTCGAAAATTCCATCGTGGTATTTTCATTAGCGCCGGCTCTCCATGGCGCTGCTTTTGAGCTTCCAAAACCCTGGTCGGTATAACCAACTGGAATCAATTGTCCCCAAATTTTCCCTTCACGGCCTTTTACGCCCGGCCGGTCATAATTGATAACGACTTTTGTTAAGCCGATTTGTTCGCCTGTAATTGCTTTTTTATTTCCACCACTTGGTAATACAGTTAATGGAATTTGTGAAGAAGAGGTCATGCTGATAAAAACCAACATTGATAGAATTGAAATAATCTTTTTCATAAACAATTTTTTAGTCCATCCAAATCTAAAAAAGATAGACCATGTCAAAATTTTATTTGTTTCATTCGGAGAATAGAACTGATAAAGGATTATTTACACGACATTAATGGTAATTATACTCCAAATTTTTAGGTGAAAAATCATTTTTGAGAATCAGCTTTTTATGGTTTTTGGGATAGATTTTACCCACATTTTTCTTTAGTATGGCATTGACTTTGAAACTGATGATATAAAAATCAGATTATTATGAAAAAGCTTTTTTTGGTTTTATTGGTAGCGATGGGATCTGTTATGTGTAAACCAGCTTCAGCGCAAGTCAGCATTAATGTTAATATTGGTGCACAACCTGCATGGGGACCGGTGGGATATGATTATGTGGAATATTATTATTTGCCGGATATTGAAGTTTACTATTATGTGCCAAGACATCAATACGTTTACCTCAGTAATGGCAGATGGATATTCGCCACTTCATTGCCAAGCAGGTACAGATCCTATAATTTGTATAGCGGATACAAAGTTGTGATAAACGAGCCACGACCTTATTTACATTTTACAACACACAGAGTTACTTATGCAAAATATAAAGGCAATAACGGCAGACAGGTAATTATCAGGAACAGTAATGAACCAAAATATTATGTAGTGAAAGGTCATCCAAAGTATAACAGTGGCGGCAATAATGGTAATGGGAAAGGAAATGGAGGAGGCAAAGGAAAAGGCAAAAAAGGATAGATTAAAGCAATAATATTTTTTTAACGCCCGGTTTACAGCCGGGCTTTATTGTTATTAAATACTATATGTTCCGTAACTTTCTTGCTCAAATCCGCACGAATGCAAAGATTCTTAAGCTTTACATTTTTTATTTTATTTTTTTCATTTCTTAATGCGCAGGAATTTGGTGGTAATCCACCTTCAATAAAATGGAAGCAGATCAATACAGATACTGCAAGGATCATTTTTCCAGTAGGTATGGATAGCTCAGCACAACGAGCAGCGTCGATCGTTCATTTTCTTGCCGCAAAAAATAATTTGCTTGGCAATAAAGTGAACAAAATAAACATCGTTCTTCAAAATCAATCGACGATCGCAAATGCGTATGTTGGATTAGGTCCTTATCGCAGCGAGTTTTTCTTAACTCCCTCCTTCAACAGTTTTGAACTGGGTAGTATTCCCTGGGTCGAGGATCTCGCATCACATGAATACAGGCATGTGCAACAGTACAGCAATTTCAGAGTTGGATTAAGCAAATTGATGTATTATTTAGCTGGAGACGATGGACTGGCGCTTGCAATTAATGCAGCAGTACCGGATTGGTTTTATGAGGGAGATGCTGTATACAATGAAACTGTTCATAGTGAGCAGGGCAGGGGAAGGATACCGTTTTTTACGAATCAATACAAATCGCTTTGGCTAGATAATAAACAATATTCATGGATGAAGCTACGGAATGGATCCCTGAAAGACTATGTTCCTAATCATTATCCTCTGGGTTATTTGATGGTGAATTATGGGTATGAAAAATACGGAACTGATTTTTGGGGGAAAGTAACAAAGGATGCGGCATCTTATAAAAGTTTGTTTTATCCTTTTCAAAATGCGATAAAGAAACATGCCGGCGTTGATTATAAAACGTTCAGAAAACAGGCATTTGATCATTACAAGTTGAATAGCGATATACAGCAAAAGAGTGCGACGCAAGAAAAGTCTGATAGTAGTACTGAAGCTGGCGAACAAAAAATCATTAATCCTACACTAGGCTTTGTTACAAATTATTTTTTTCCTTATCAAACTGAAGATGGCTCATTGCTTTATTTGAAAGGTAGTTATCGTAAGCGACCGGCATTTGTAATAAAAGACAATTCGGGGGAACATGTGCTGAGAGTAAAAGATATATCGCTTGATGAACAGTATAGTTACCGAAATGGGAAAATTGTGTATTCGGCTTATAAACCAGACGCAAGATGGGGTTGGAGGAATTATGGAGAGATCCGTTTGCTTGATGTAAAAAGCGGTAACCAGCAAACTATTACTCATAAAACAAAATATTTTACGCCGGATATAAATAATGATGGTAGTAAAATTGTTGCCGTAAATTATCAAGCTGATGGTAAATGTGGATTACATTTACTAGACGCAACTTCCGGGAGTTTGTTGAAAAATATTGAATCATCGGAAATAAATGTTTTTACTGATCCGAAATTTATAGATGATAATTCTATAATTGCTTGCGCAAGATTTCGTGATGGGCAAATGTCACTTGTTCGTGCTGATATTAGTGGATCAATCACAAGACTTACACCACCTTCTTATCATGTCATTGGCTTTCCCAACGTGCAAAATGATAAGGTTTATTTTACTGCTTCGTTCGATGGCAATGATGAGGTCTTTATGCTGCAGTTAAATGATAAAAAGATCTTCCAGGTATCTAAGTCATCTACAGGTAATTATTTTGTAAATGCTTTTGGAAATAAATTAGTTTATTCAAACTTCACAGCTGATGGCTACCAGTTAAAAGAAATTAGTATTGATAAAATTGCTTTAAAAGAAATTGAGCCATCAGCGTTGGAATCCCCGGCGAATCACTTTCCTATCGCAAAAGAAAGTGATTATAGTGGATTGGGATTAAAAGATATTTCAACAAGGAATTTTCAAACTAATAAATACAAAAAAGGGACAAGGCTTTTAAACTTCCATAGCTGGCGACCATATTATGAGGACCCGCTATTTACTTATACATTATATGGCCAAAATGTTTTGAACACACTGCAAACGGAGGTTTATTATTTATATAACCAGGATGAAAATACAAATGCGGTTGGATTCAACACGACTTATGGTGCATGGTTTCCTTATTTATCAGCAGGCGCTGAATATACTTTTAAAAGAACAGATACCTTAAATAATACTACCCGTGAGTGGAATCAACTCGATACTCGCATCGGGTTAAATATTCCATTAGATCTTTCGGGGGGCAGATCTTTCCGGAATTTGAATTTTGGTAGCAGCTATGTGTTCCGTTTTGAATACAACACGGGCCCTAATAAAGATCTGTTTGGTGAAAATAATTTTAGTTATCTCTCGCATTTTATTAATTACAGCCAGCAGTTGCAGATGGCGAGGCAGCATATATTCCCAAGACTAGGGTATAATTTTTCGTTGCAATATCGTCATGCGATTTCGAAATATGATAGCTACCAATTTTTTGGCTCCGGCCATATTTATCTGCCAGGATTTTTTTCCAACCATAGCGTTGTTTTAGATGGTGCTTTTCAACAACGTGATACATTCAGGCTCTTATTCAGCAATCGATTTCCTTATTCAAGAGGGTATAATGAAACATATTTATCGAGAATGTGGAAGGTTGGCGCTAATTATCATTTCCCTCTTTGGGTGCCTGATTGGGGCTTTGGAAATATTCTTTATATCCAGCGTATCCGGGCAAATGCATTTTATGATTTTACAAGAGTGTATTCAAAAAATAAGACCGTAACTGCAGATCAGCGGAGTGTAGGCGGAGAAATTTATTTTGATACCAATTGGTGGAACCAATACCCGCTGACTTTTGGTTTCCGTATCAGCAGTCGATTGGATGCGGACCTTGTAACCCGTCAGAAAGGAACATTTTATGAGTTTATTCTGCCGGTAAGTATAATTCCAAGATGAGCTATTAGCTAATGGCTGTTGGCTAATAGCTATAAAGAAGCTAAACTTTCCTCGATTGCTTTGATCTTTGCTTCAGCATCAGCTTTTTTCTTTTTTTCAACTTCCACCACTTCAGGCTTTGCATTTTGAACAAAGCGTTCATTGCTGAGTTTCTTTTCCACTGATAAAAGAAAACCTTTTTGATATTCAAGGTCTTTGAGGAGCTGATCCTTTTGTGCAGTCGTATCAAGTTCTTTTTCTGTTTGGATATAGAACTTATCCTTTTGCACGACCGTATTTATTGAATTTGTTACTGCATCTTTTACAAAGTTTATTACCGAAGCATTCGTCTGCTTGGTAAGAATTGGTTTGAATAAATCATATGATTCCTTGTCTTCCGTT
>DASTZB010000048.1:0-2163 GCA_035764525.1 Chitinophagaceae bacterium
GTTGGGGCGACGGTAGAGGGGTTATTGAGACCAGATAAGCTTGTCGCTTATTTTTTAACATACAAGGATTTAAATGAAGCTGTATTATTATTGAAACCACAACTACGCAGCTACGAGCCGCAAGGAGTGCCTTTCACCTCACAGCTTGATGATATGGGAATTTTGTCGTGGGGTCTTGATCCGCCAAGAAAAGATATCAATAAAAATATTGAAAGTGGCAGTTGGCGGGAGCGGGTGACAAAAAAAATAGCGCTGTCAATTATCAAAGCGAAAAAGGAAGAGAATGATAAAACCAAGATATTAAGTCATGTTATGAGTTTGATTGCCCTTGAAGATATAGATCCGGAAACCTGGACACCAAAAGCGAACAAATGGAATTTAAAAATATAAACTATGGCACCAGATGAATTATATATTCTGCCGGAAGATGTCAGGATCATCCCGGTGAAAGAACTTGCCGAACAAGCAAAAACGAAGTTTGAGTATAATGACGATGATTTCGTCCTCACGCACTCAAATTCAAGAGTAACAAGCAAAATAATCGATGCGTCATCAGCAGATCTGCTAAAAGTTTTCAGAGAACCCCGTTCATTAGTTCATGGAGTATTCAAATATTCCATCCTTAACAAGCTTGATCCGGGCGAAACTTTGGATGAATCTTATCCATTTCTGACAAGAATACGCAGTGAGGGGTTTTTAAAACTATACAATGAAAATTTTTCAGAAAAGAAAGGTGAGCTTATTAAAGCTGGTGAAGATTTTCGAAGCTATTCGGTTATTGAAAGAATAATGAGTATGTCCGATACAGAAATTTATAAGATAAAAAAAGGGAATACTTTTTTTGCTGTGAAGATATTGAAAACTGAAAACACAAACTCCGCGTCCCGGTTACATGAAAACTTCAGGAATGAAATTGACATATTAGAAATTTTAGATGGATGCGTTAGCCCCAGGCTGATCGAAGCAGGAGATTATGATGGAAATAAGTTTATAATTATGGAATGGTGTGAAGGCATTTCCAGTGATTCAGCAATAGGCAAATACCGTAATTTAAATGACCAGGATAACTTCACTAAGGTCTTTACGATCGTGCATAATATCCTGGAAGCATATCAACAGCTGCATAAAAAAGGAATTATACATTCCGATATTCATCCAAGAAATGTGTTGGTGGCAGCCAATGGTGAGGTTAAGATCATAGATTTTGGTCTTGCAAGAATTGATAATTCGGATAGGTATACGCTTCGGGGAGGAATGGGTTTTTTCTTTGAACCAGAATATGCTGAAACAGTTTTGAAAGAGGAAATGCCACCGAAATCCTCATTTGCCGGCGAGCAATATTCCATAGCTGCATTGATCTATTACCTAGTCACTGGAAAACACTATACAGAATTTTCCTTTGAAAAGGAAACCCTTTTTAAACAGGTATTAAACGACCCACCGGCCACATTTGAAAAACTAGACCTTACAATTGATCCTGAAATACAAAATATTTTGTTTAAGGCTCTTTCCAAAAAACCAGGAGACAGATTTGCATCGATGGAGGAGTTTTCAAATTGCATTTTTAAAGCTGTTCAAAGGACAATTCAAAGTGGTCTATTCTTTGTTCCTGATTTAGCATATTCATTTTCCTCATTCTGCTCGAACCTCAAAACAAAATATGGTAACAATAGTAAGCTAATTGAGAGTGGATTGATGCTTTCCCCAATCTCTTCAGTTAATTATGGTGCAGCAGGGATTGCCTATATGTTTTATAGAATGGCTCGTATTGAGAATGACCCCGAGCTTTTATGCGTAGCTGATACTTGGGCAAATAGAAGTCTTGACTACCAGGATGAAACTAGAGCATTTTATTCGGCAGATATTGAGATCACTCCTCAAACAGTGGGTACTACGTCTATTTATCATACTGAAAGTGGTGCCCAACTTGTCCAGTCTCTTATTAGCAAAACGTTGGGTGATTACCCCGGTTATCATAAAGCTGTTTCTAATTTTATTACTAATTCGTCAAAACCATGTGAAAATCCCGATCTCACACTCGGTAAGTCGGGTACTTTAATTGGAAGCTCTATTCTACTTGAAAATTGCTTGCCTGGAAATACTGAGCTGATCGAAAATCTAAAATCGTTTGGTGATAACAAGATGAATGAAATATGGGAGAAG
>DASTZB010000049.1:0-14753 GCA_035764525.1 Chitinophagaceae bacterium
TGACCAGGCGCTCTATCGTGAGATGGAAGCATTCTCAAAATTTGGTGGTGATCTGGATGCTGCAACTAAAAATGTAATAGATAAAGGTGCTCGTAACGTGGAGATCCTGAAACAACCACAATACACTCCATTCGCGGTTGAAAAACAAGTAGCTATTATTTATCTAGGGACAAATGGTTTGATAAGAGATGTACCTGTGAATAGGGTGAGAGAATTTGAAGATCATTTCCTGATGGAAATGGAAAATAAGATGCCTGACTTATTGGGTGAATTCAAGAAAGGTAATTTACCAGAAGAAGGAATTAAGAAAATGGTGGAGATGGCGAAACAATTAATACCTCAGTATAAGAAGTAATATCTTTTTCTTCCTAAGCAAAGGCAGCCTGGCCCAGGCTGCCTTTTTCTGTCTAAAATAGATTTGGTTTATATTATAAACTACTTTATATTCGTTGTCCTAAAGCGAAAAAAAGACCATGAGACCAATCGCCAAAACCTTATTCCTCCTTCTTCTTATTGGTACTACAAATTCACTTTCGGCACAAACAACTATCGCCGGGAAAGTAACAGACAAAAAAAATCCTCTTGTCGGCGTTAGCATTACTTTAAAGGATACCTATGATGGAGCTACCAGCGATTCTTCCGGAAAATATTCGTTTAAAACTTCCGAAAAAGGCGAATTTTTATTGACTGCAACGTCAGTGGGCTACAGACCATTTGAACAAACAATAAGACTGGAAGGAAAAGGAACTCTGACGCTTGATATAGTATTGAAAGAAGAAGTAACGGAATTATCAGCTGTAGTTTTAAGCGCAGGAACTTTTGAAGCGAGTGATAAAAAAAGAGCCGCAGCTGTTTTGACTCCAATTGATATTGTCACCACAGCAAGTGCTAATGGAGATGTCACGGGTGCTTTAAAAACTTTACCCGGTGCACAACAGATAGGAGAGAGTGAAGGTTTGTTTGTTCGTGGTGGCACGGCACAAGAGACAAAGATTTTTATCGATGGTACATTGGTAAATAATTTCTTTCATAGCAGTTCTCCCAACATTGCATCATACGGAAGATTCTCCCCATTCCTTTTTAAGGGAACAGTATTCAGCACGGGTGGTTATTCCGCTTTATACGGGCAGGCTTTATCATCTGCTTTAATTCTCGAATCTATTGATCTGCCCGACAGAACTTCAGCAAGTCTGGGCGTATCAATTATCGGAGTTAACGGAGGATACCAAGGGTTATCGAAAAATAAAAAGTCTTCCTGGGGCGCTGCTTACGGCTATACAAATCTAGCGCCTGCTTTTGCTATCATCAAACAAAAACAGGATTACTCGGAGATCCCGGTATTTCATGATGGCGATATCAATTTCAGGATCAAAACCTCTGCAACAGGGATGTTGAAATACTATGGATACTTCAGTAAAAGCAATCTTGATTTTACTGAAAAGAGTATTGATTCACTTGGTTATTTAGATCGGTTTGGCGTTTCCAATTTTAATACGTTTCATAATTTATCATGGAGAGAAAAATTAGGTAAGAGATGGAAGATGTATGCAGGGATCTCCTATACATTTAACCAGGATGATATAAAAGCAGGAATGAAAGATGCAAATAAAAATGAAGTGATATTATCAGGACTGGAATTCAAAACATTTAACCTTGATCTTACTTCGAATTATTTCAATGGCAAATTAATATTGGAAAGAAGATTAAAGGGAATATCCATGCTCCGTTTTGGCGGTGAATATAATTATGGCGATGAGAAATCTGATTATACGATCTATAATGGACAAACATTTCCTGGCAGGCTGAAACAAAATATCAAATCAGTTTTTGCTGAGAGCGACATTTACATAACAAATAATCTTGCTGCGAAAATCGGAACGCGGTTCGAAAAATCATCTCTTATAGATAAAACTAATATCGCACCACGTTTTTCTTTGGCATACAAACTAGGCAAGCAGGCACAGGCATCATTGGCTTATGGTATATTTTATCAAACCCCTGAGAGCCGGTATTTGCCTTCAACCTCAGCCGCTAACCTGGCATTTATGAAAGCGACACATTATATTGCTCAATACATGAAGGTGACTAGTGTGAGAACTTTCCGTGCAGAAATTTTTTATAAAAAATATGATAACCTGATTAAAACAGGGCTTGTAAGCGGGAGAGATGCGGCAATAAATAATAAGGGTTTTGGTGATGCAAAGGGGTTTGAATTTTTCTGGAGGGATAAAAAGACAATTAAGAATGTTGACTATTGGATCTCTTATTCATTTCTTGATACAAAAAGAGATTTCCTGAATTTCCCTTATGCTACCGAGCCGAATTTCGCTGCAAGGCATACGGCTTCTATTGTGATGAAAAAATTTGTGCAGGCATGGAAGGTCCAATTCAATGGAGCATACAATTATGCAAGCGGCAGGCCTTATTATAATATAAGGTTTGACGGAAGCAACTATTATTTTGCCGATATGGGCAAAGTGCAGGATTATCACAATTTTAGTGTTGCATTTAATTATTTGCCAAGCATCGGCAAAGAGAATTCGAAGAATTTTGCGGTATATGTTCTTTCCATCAGCAATGCGTTTGGCATAAAACAGGTATATGGATACGAGTATTCTTATAATGGATTAAGAAAAGAACAAATTGTTCCTCCCTCAAGGATTTTTGTCTATATCGGGGCCTTTTTCAGCTTTGGTATTGATAGATCACAACAAACAGTAGACCGTTTATTTTAATATTATTTCAGAAACTTAAAACGATAAACAATGAAAAAGACAATTTTTATTTTATCTGCGATACTTGTTGCAGGTTTTTCTCATGCACAAATGCCTGATAAATTTGTAAAGGCCATGGAGGCTAAAATTGCATTAATTGATTCAACACACACTGTTGAAGGTTACACAGATCTTGCGAATGCTTTTGAACGAATTGCAGATGCTGAAAAAAATCAATGGCTGGCATACTATTATGCAGCGTATTGTAATGCAAGTGCAGGCACTATTGCCGGAGCCGGTGGCGATATGATGGCGGCTAAAGCTGACAAAACAGATCCTTATGCTGATAAAGCAGACAATCAAATAAAAAAGGCAGAGGAACTGGCGAAAAATAACTCAGAAATATTTATTGTAAAGAAAATGATCGCCACATTGCGTATGCTTGGAGATCCGATGAACCGCTATATGACTTATGGACCAGAGGCACAAGCTATGCTTGATGAAGCAAAAAAATTAAACCCTGATAATCCAAGAGTTTATATACTTGAAGGCCAGGACAAATTTTATACTCCTGAACAATTTGGTGGAAGTAAAGACGAAGCAAAAGTCTTGTTTGAAAAAGCCCAAAAACTTTACGAGACATTTAAGCCGGAAACAAGTATTCATCCTAGTTGGGGAAAAAGCCAGGTCGCTTATTTCTTATCTAAGTACAAATAGATGTTTAATTAGTTAAATGCCCTGTTATAGAAAATGGGGCATTTAGTTTTTCATTTTATAATTGATCATTATGGAGGGCAATCACAATCTTGTGCATTTGGCTTTAGCGCTTATAATATCCTTCATCAGTCTAGGCTATATCTAGAGTACAAAAGAAGAAATTCAAAATAAATGAGATTTATGGAACAGGAAAAAAAATTAACCGAACAGGAAAGCCTGCACTTGATCACCATGATGATCAACAAGGCGAAAGAATCTTATCATGACACGGGTATTGGCGCCATTATGTGGGGAGCTGTTATTGCCTTATGTTCTTTGGTAAGATTATCAGAAGTTCAATTTGATTATAAACTCCCCTTTGATATTTATTTACTGACACTTGTTGCTATCATTCCGCAAATATTTATTTCTATTAAAGAAAAAAAGGAGCGAAAAGTAACCTCATATGATGACGCATACATTGATTATATATGGCTTGGCTTTGGGGTAACTATTTTTCTATTGATCCTTATTAGCAACAATATTTTTGGAGAATGGGGCTCATGGGCAAATGAATACAAGAATATTACCGGTAAACAAGCTCCCTTTCGGTTCAATGAATATGTTGGCCCGCTCTTCCTGATGCTCTATGGCCTGCCGACATTTATTACGGGTGCAGCCTGTAAGTTTAAACCAATGTTATGGGGCGGTATCTTCTGTTGGATATGTTGCATAGTGGCTGTATATACATCAATTAAAATAGATCTATTACTTACGGCTGCTTCAGCTATACTTGCCTGGCTGGTACCAGGTGTTATTATGGAAAAGGAATATCGTTTGTATAAAAAGGAACAAGCACAAGTGAATGTTTAAAGATCTTGATCCCATATTGCATTCCCAATTACGATTGGCAGTGATGTCGCTTCTAATAAGTGTGAAAGAAGCAGAATTTACTTTTTTAAAAGAGAAAACAAATTCAACAGCTGGAAACCTCAGTGTGCAAATTCAAAAACTAAAAGAAGCAGGCTATATCGAAGTGATAAAACAGTTTAAAGACAATTACCCTCAAACGATTTGTAAAATAACTTCAACAGGCATCAAGGCATTCGAAGAATATGTAAAAAATTTACAGGCATATCTTACACAAAAATAAAAAGGCCCTTTAGAGAAAGGGCCCGTCTCCGTTGATACTCTAAATGTATGAAAAACTTCAAGGGTTTAACCAATCTATAGAATCTTTGGCTTAGTATCCGAAGACTTTGTTTGACGGTACGGATCAGCTCTTAAATTTTTTATTGCTTTATAAATTTTGCTGTTTGGGTTTCGGTTCCACTATTCACTTCCACTAAATACATACTTGGTTTGAGCGTCGACGCCAGGGGAAAACTTATTATGTTGTTGCCTTCAAGGCTGGTGACTTTGTTACTCATCATCACTCTACCGCTCATGTCATAGACCTTAACATCAATTGTCTGTGACACATAAGTCGTATAATTGAAAGTTAGCTTATCATTCACCGGGTTGCCGATTATCTTAATACTATTGTTGTTCGTTGCAAGTTTTGTTTGGAACACCAATATTTTTGAATAATTGACGTGACCCTCGTTGTCGATCATTTTAAGGCGATACATTACTTTATCAAAGCTTTTGACAGTTTCGTAAAACATATAATCTTCGAGTCCGGTTTTTTCGCTGGCGAATACTATGCCAATTGTTTTAAATTCTATTCCATCATTACTTCTTTGCACTTCAAACTGATCTGTTGTTGTATTATTTTCAACTCTCCATTGAAGAGTAACTTTATTGTTTTTATTTATATTGCCTTGAAAGCTCACAAGGTTAACAGGTAAAACGTCCCAATAATTTCCAACATCTATTATTTTATTATAACAATCTGAAGCGGCTTTTACGACAATTATCACAGACATATCCCATGAAGGCAGTATGATATTTTGAGTACCCGCAGAAGAACTTGCGATTGTTCTTGTATCAATAAGAGAATCGTTAAGATCCAATTGGTCTGCAACTAACCCTTTGTCAGCATAAACTTCGACAACAACAGGGAATGCACCTGCAGGAGCTGCGCTAATATTATAGGTCAATAAAGCCTTTGTCGGATCGCCGGCATATTGTGAGATCACGGCTGCTATTGATAATTGATTATTGGAACTTGATGACGTACCGTTTGTTGATCCCGGGTTATGCTGTTCAGGCTGATCACTTTTCAACCAATCACCACATAAGCCATCAGAGGCGCGATAATAGCCATTATTAGTTCCGGCTGAATTACTCAGATATTCAAGACTATTATCAGGAATTGAATTGAAATTAATAGTAAAATCGGGAGAGCCGCAAGACATGTCAACAGGCAAGTTCGGCATTGATTTTAAATATGATGGTATTACGGTGGAGCTAAAACCGGCAATCAAGCCATTCACAAGAATTCCATTCTTATAGAGAAATACGTGGAAGACGCCTCCTGAACCTGAAATTTTTACGAAAAGGTCATTCAGATCCGTTGGTACGGGAACCTGCGTATATGAGGAACCATTTTTTTCCCATTTGGTTAATGCGCTGCAAGACCCAAGAGAATTCCAAACGGAATTTGCTGTTAACCCGAGCTGACTTTGTATGTCAAACGGCGATTCAGAGGCACAGACATAATACCCGTGAGCGGCCATTGTATAGTTTGGCAGGTCAAGTATATAAAAACCAGATTTACCGATTGGCTCTTCGTAATAGGCTACAAGAGTATAATTGTCGAGATTTTCGGGGCTGTTATTTTCATTATATAGTTCAAAGAATTCATTATAGCCATTACCTGGTTGAGGATAGACTTCATTCAGCACTGCCTGTGAACGGGTAACAATTACGATACAAGTAAGCACACAAAGAGTAAAAATTTTTTTCATTTCCTTAGGGTTGAATTATCAAATACGGATTAGGTCGCCTATAGGAATATTGGATAAAAGGTCTTATGATCTCTGATCTTAGCCATCAGTTAAAATGCCGCAATGATAAAGGGATTGTTTTTAGGATAAGTATCAATACGGATTATTTCAGATGGTTTTTACGTCGGATATTTAACGAGATCTTCTTAACAAATCTACTACGGGTTTATTGGTAATGCAAGCAATATGCGATGAAAAAATACGATTCCTGGTTTTTATTTAATTTAAAGCGCAACAAATAAAAAAGGCCCTATAGAAATAGGGCCCGTCTCCGTTGATACTCTAAGTGTATGAAAATTTTTCAAGGTTTTAACCGGTCGTCAGAAATCATTGGCTTAGTATGCGGAGATCTTTTTTGACGAGGATTGCTTTTATCCTTCTTCCTTCGCTCCCTCCAGATTTCAGGAAGATGGCTTGTTATTAAGGTTACTGCTTTACAAATTTTGATGATTGAAGCTCCGTTCCGTTATTTACTTCTACTACATACATTCCTGCTTTAAAAGTCGAGCTTAATGGCAGGCTTATCACGTTGTTGCCTTCCAGGCTCTTTACTTTATTTTTCAATACTATTCTACCACTCATATCGTAAATTTTCACATCAACCGATTGGGTAGCAGACGAAATATAGCTAAAAGTGAGTTTGTCATTTACAGGGTTACCGATGATCTTGATATTATTTGTGATCGCAGACTTCAATTGAAAGATCAGTATCCTTGAATAATCAATTTCACGATTTTTATCAATCATTTTAAGACGGTACATCACTTTATCTGTACCACTTGTTGTTTCATAGTACATATAATTTTCTGTGCTCATTTTTTCAGAAGCAAATACTAAAGCAACCGTTGTAAAATCTTTTCCGTTGAAGCTTCTTTCTATTTCAAAACTGTTTGCGATCTCATTGTCAGCAACAGTCCAGTTAAGCGTTACTTTATTACTCTTATTCATATTACCCTGGAAGCTGATTAGGTGAATGGGTAGTGTCGATTTAGCCTGAAGGGCTGGAAGCACAATTACCTGGTCGAAACAACCGGCCGGTGATTTAGCAACGATTATTGCACCATCAAAAACGGTTGGCATAATTACACTCTGATTACCAACAGAAGCACTGCCAATATTTTTTGAATCAACCAATAAATCACTTGCATCCAATTGACCAATAATTCCAAGATCCTGGTAAACTTGAATTACAACAGGGAATGCATCAGCAGGACCCGCACTTACATTATAGGTCACTAATGATTTTGTAGGATCGACAATGTATGTAGCAATCGTTGTAGAAATTGTTAATGTACCAAGTACCGACGCTGCCGAACCATTTGTACTTCCCGGAGTATAATCTGAAGCGCTACTGCTTTTTATCCATACTCCACATTTTCCATCATACTGACGATAGTAACCATTATTAGTACCGGCAGTACCATTTACAAGTTCAACGCTATAATCACTCATTGAGCTAAAGCTGATGGTAAAATCAGGAGAACTACCACTCATATCAACAAAAAAATCTGGCATTGCCTTAACAGCGGCAGGGATACTGGCTGAACTTGAACCTATAACAAGACCATTAACTTGTATGCCGTTCTTATAAACAAAAACACTGTAAGCACCGCTGTTGCTACCGGTAGATTTTACAAACAGATCTGTTAGCGGGTTACTTACAGAAACCGGTATATACGAAGAACCACTTTTTTGCCATTTTGTAATTGCTCCACCTATGCCTAAAACATTCCAGTCCAAATCGGCAATAATGTTTGATTGTCCTTGAATACTAAACGAGGTTTGCGATGACACCACAAAATAATCTTTAGCGGCTACGGTTACAGATGGCAAGTCAAATACATAAAAGCCAGATTTATTGCCAGCCTCTTCGTAGTAAACAACGATTGTATAATTATCCAGATTTTCTGGTATTGGGTTAGTACTTGTGTTGTACAATTCAAAAAACTCCTGGAAGGTAGCACCCGGTTCAGGATAAACTTCATTAAGCACAACTTGTGCTTTTGAGAAGACTGCGGTGAAGGCAAAGACGCAAAGTGTAAAAATCTTTTTCATTTTCTTAGGGTTGAATGTATAATACGGATTGTTCTTTCTTTCTTCTGAAGCAGCCGTAATGTTACCGGGAAATTTTTCTTTTAGAGGAGGTATCAGTACGGATAGCTTGTCGGAGTTTTTCGGGGATACGGTGGATTATCTACGATGACACAAACGTAATATGCACATTTAATTGTTGCAAGTTTTTCTAAGGATTTTTTTTAAGTAATATTTCAAGCGATTCATTTTCAATAAAGAATTTTTAAAACAAATTTTCAATTTAGTACTATTACTGTATGTCTTCGTCAACGACGTTGGTGGATTAACGAAACCATTTAAGGAAATAACCGCAGGGGTCGATCTGATTCTTACTTTAAGGAGAATAAGTTTTTATAATTCCGAGATATAAGAAGCTTGTTTATGGCCCATTTAGTCATAAATAAATAAAAAAGACCCTTTATAAAAGGGTCGTCTCATTAGATGGTGGCTTGTAATTTATTCTATGAAAGCATTTATTGTTTTACGAAAGTTGCCGTTTGGCTTACAATGTCATTATTTACTTCAAGCACATAGATGCCCGGAGCAATGCCTGAAGGTAATGGGATAGTTAATAAATTATTTCCTTTAAAGCTGGTTAATTTTTGAGTAAATAGAATTTTCCCTGTCAGACTATAAATTTTAATGTCTGCTTCCTGGGCTTTTGTAGAACTGTAGTTGACAAAAAGTTTATCCTTTACAGGATTTCCTATTAGCTTGATATTGTTAACGGACGTCACCTTTGACCGGACTAAAACTATCCTCGAGTAAAAATCATGCTGGCTTTTATTCAATATTCTAAGACGGTACATTACTTTGTCGGCGCCGGCGGCAGTATCAGCATATGTATAGTTTTCCGTTCCAAACTTTTCCGTCGCTAACAAAACTGCAATAACCTTAAAATCTTTTCCATCGGTGCTTTTTTCAACTTCGAAACTATTTACGGCACGGTTGTTCGCAATTACCCAGTTAATCCGATTGTTGGCATTAGTGGGGTTAGCACTAAAATTAGAAATAAAAGCAAGATCCAATTGGGCGTTGAGGGTCTGGGTTGCGATCGAGAAACTAACTAAAAACAGGGTACTAATTTTCTTCATTTCTTAGGATTGAATCATTGACGGATTATTTTTTTCTTTGGAAGCTACCGTAATATTTACCGGGAATCTTTTTTTAGAGGGGGTATCAGTACGGAACGCTTGTCGTGGTTTTTCCTTGAATATTGTGATTGTTATACGAGAGTATAAACGTAATATGCGCATTTAGTTAATGCAAGTTTTTCTATGTAATTCTTTTGAGTATAATTTCAAGATATTCATTTTCAATAAACATTTTTTACGACTAATTTTGAATTTAGTATTATTACTTTATGTCTTCAATCATTGAGGTTCGTGGATTAACGAAATCATTTAACGAAATAACCGCAGTAGATAACCTGACTTTTACTGTAAGAGGCAACGGAGTTTATGGTTTTCTTGGGCAAAATGGTGCAGGAAAATCTACCACTATACGAATGTTGTTGAGCTTGATCAGACCTTCTACTGGTGAGATTAAGATTTTTGGCCATGATCTTTCAACTCATCGGAAAGAAATATTACAAAGAACAGGAGCTATAATAGAAAAACCTGACCTGTATAAATATCTTACAGCCCTTGAGAACATGAATCTTTTTGCCAGTATGAGCGGACTAAGACTGAAACGTAAACAGTTATTGGATAAATTAGAAAAAGTAGGGCTTGCAGAAAGAGCAGATAGCAAAATAAAAACATATTCACAGGGAATGAAACAACGATTGGGTATTGCTGTTGCTCTTGTTCATGACCCTGATCTTCTTATACTAGATGAGCCCATGAACGGACTCGATCCTCAAGGGATTGCTGATATAAGACATCTCATTAATCACCTGAGCAAAGATCTTGGTAAAACCATATTTATTTCTTCGCATTTACTCAGCGAAATGGAGCAAGTGGCAGATTCATTGCTGATCATTCATAGAGGAAAGAAAATTGCGGAGGGAAATATGAACGAATTATTGAATCCCGGGCAAACAAGGATCGAGGTTGAAACGAGATCTGCAAAAGAACTTGAATCATTGCTAAGTCAAACGTCATGGATCGATAAGATCGTTTCTATAAATGGGCAAAAAATCATTATGCAAATGAAAAGAGAAGAAGTGCCGGTTTTTGTTCAGCAAATGGCAGATATGAAACAGGATATATTTTCTATTCAAAAAAAGAATTCATTGGAAGATTACTTTTTATCGCTTACATCTCATTGATATGATACTCTTGTTGAAAATAGAAATATTTAAAATTTTCAAAAGACCGAGAACATATATTGCTTTTGCAGTTATCGCATTGATCATTCTTCTTATTCAAATAGCGTTAAAATTTGGCGGGCAAGAGTATGTTGGTCTGATGATGAGCGGATTGGGCGATAGCTTTGAAGAAATACCCACAAAAAA
Organism: Chitinophagaceae bacterium; assembly: GCA_035764525.1. Classification (GTDB taxonomy): domain Bacteria; phylum Bacteroidota; class Bacteroidia; order Chitinophagales; family Chitinophagaceae; genus VBAS01. The sequence goes on from DASTZB010000049.1 coordinate 10,893, forward strand.
TATTTTGAACGGCTATCTTGTTTGTTTTATTATTTTGAATCTTTTGCTCATTCATGTTCCAATTCTTGTCGCGTTAGTATCAGGCGATGCAATAGCAGGTGAAGCGAATATGGGTACTCTTCGGCTTCTCGTATCAAAGCCTGTCAGCAGGATACAATTGCTAATTGTTAAATTTACGGCCTCTGTTTTCTATACAATGATATTGTTGATATGGGTAGCTGTACTTGCTTTGTTTTTAAGCATAGTTTTATTTGGTGTTAACTGGCTTGGTGTGCCAAGAGAACTCCAGTTTAATGTAATGGAATCAGACGATGTTTTGTGGCGCTATGCATTGGCATTTTGTTTTGCAGCAATTGGTCTTATCTGTGTCGCTGCGTTGGCTTTTATGCTTTCGGTTTTTTCGGACAATTCTATTGGACCGATTGTGGTAACAGTTTGTGTAATTATTGTTTTTACGATACTTACCCAAATGCAAATACCTTTTTATGATGAAACGATCAAACCATATCTTTTTACAACGCATATGCTGGGATGGAAGGGTTTTTTTTATGTAAAAGCGATTGATGGAGTAACGCAAAAAGGTTCTATCGAAAATCTTTCCGCTATACTAAAAAGCGCTGCGATACTTATTGGATACACTATTGGTTTTTTAGGGGTCGCTGTTTGGTATTTTAAAAGAAAAAATATTTTAAGTTGAATGAAAAAAATAGTTACAATAATTTTTGCCTGGACCTTAATCGATCAACTTTTGGCGCAAACGCCGTCGGAACTGGTAGATAAAATAAAAACAAAACTGGAAAAAGTAAATGATTATACTGCCAAAGGAAAATTGAAAACAAACGTGATTTTTATAAAAGCTCCGATCGCATCAGTAAATGTGTATTATAAAAAACCGGATAAGATGAAGATCGTAAACGAAAAGGGCATTTCATTTATCCCCAAAGGATCCGTCAATATTAATCTTGCAAAATTTATTTCTGGCTCCGGAAATTATGAAATAGTAGATGCCGGTAAAGAACCAGTTACAGGATTAAGAATTCTTAAGCTTTTGCCCACAGATGAGAATTCCGACATTGTTTTATCTACCCTGTATATAGATGAAAAAAACGAACTTGTCAAAAAAGCAAAAAACACCACACGAGATAACGGCACTTATGAATTGGAAATGACCTATGGCAGATACGCCACATATGGCTTGCCTGATAAAGTTATTTTTTCTTTTAATACGAAGGAATACAAATTGCCAAAAGGGGTTACGTTTGATTATGATGACGGCACCGAAAAGAAGAATAATAATGGCCTCAAGAATAAAAAGGGAAAAGTTGAAATTACCTACTCAGAGTACCTGATAAATAAGGGCGTTGACGATGCAATTTTTAAATAAATGTTTTGTGTAATTCTTCTGAGTAATTATTCTTACTTGTTCCCGGATGTTTACGTTTTTTAATTTCATTTCTCTTTAGAAATTAGCTATTAGAAATATCAATTCATTCTATAAAGAATTCATATTTCCCGAATAAAAATATCCTTTGTTCGTTTTTATATTGATGATTTCCTGTTAATAATGCGATTCAAAAGCCACAACAGGAGTTATTACTAAATCGATCAATCCAATTCATGAAAAACCTGGCCCTATTGCTTTTTATTGGTTTATCTCCCCGCTTTTCAACTGCACAGCAGGGTGTGGTAAAGGGTAAGTTGATCGATAGTACCAAACAATCGTTGAGCAACGCAACGATCTCTGTATTGCAAAAGAAGGATTCATCACTTGTAGGTTATACTTTATCTGATGCAAAAGGATCTTTTGAACTAAAGAATCTGTCTGCAGGCGATTTTCATTTGTTCATTTCATTTACAGGCTATGAAGTTTACGAAAAGACTTTTTCTATTGCTGCAGGTAAAAATATTTCAGATCTTGGAACTATAATAATGAAGCCGGAATTTAAAACACTTGCAGGTGTCGTTGTTACCGATGCAAGTCCTGTAAAAATTAAGGGAGATACCATTTCATTCAAAGCCAATGCTTTTAATTCAAAGCCCGATGCGAGTGTAGAAGATGTATTAAAAAAGATTCCCGGTGTGCAAGTGCAGAAAGACGGAACGATCAGGGCAATGGGTGAGCAGGTGCAGAAAGTATATGTGGATGGGAAGGAGTTTTTTGGTAACGATCAAAAGATCGCAACAAAAAATTTGACAGCTGATATGGTGGACCAGATACAAGTTTTTGATGATATGAGTGAACAGGCGAGGTTTACAAAGATTGATGATGGAAGCCGGACAAAATCGATCAACATTAAATTAAAGAAAGATAAGAGAAAGGGGGATTTTGGAAGAGCTACGGTAGGACTCGGAACCAACTCACGTTATGAGGGAAGTTTTTCAGTCAATCATTTCAGAGGAGACCAGCGTATATCTTTAGTTGGATCTGCAAATAACACAAATAAATTAAGCTACACCTTTACGGACTTTTCTTCATCACAGGGCGGTTCATCACAATTTTCCAACGGCGGCGGAGCTTCCGGCTCTGGCATGGTGAATACAACGGGCGGCTCATCAGGGGGAATAAGCAGGCCGCTTTCAGCAGGAATAAATTTTAATGATTCATGGGGCCCCAAAATCGATTTCCGGGGCAGCTATTTTTACTCCGACAATTCGGATGTCCTTGAAGAAAAAAAATTCAGGAGAAACACATTTCCTGGAGATTCCGCATCCGAAACAAGTACTTACAGCAATATTATCAATGGTAACCGAACTCATAGACTAAATGTAAGAGGCGAATACATTGTAGATTCTGTTAACTCTATATTATACACAGCAAATTTTGGTAAACAACAATTGAAAGGGGTAACAGTTGACACAAGTGTTACATTTTCAGATGGGATCAGTAAGTACATGGCGACGGAAGTTAGAACTAATGAGCATGATGTCAGGGACGGAATAAATTATTCGGGCGAATTACTTTACCGCAGAAAATTTAGAAAAGCAGGCAGAACATTTACCCTTGGCTGGAGAAACACCAAGGGCAACAATGAATCAGATAATAACAATATATCTCCGATTATGGCCTACAACAGCGATGGTTCTATAGCTGCCGTTGTCAATCTTAATCAAAGGGCATTCCAGGAAAATGAATCAGCTAATAACATAATCAGCACTTCTTATACAGAGCCGATTGGACGAAATAAACTTTTTGAGATAAACTATGCCTATGTTGCCAGCAATAATATTTCTGATAAGAAAACTTATGATTTCAATGTGGGTTCGGGAAGGTATGATCAATTGAATGAGCAGTTGACAAACTATTTTGATTATACAAATACCTCGAGCAGGACAGGATTCAATTTTCGTCATCAATTAAAAAAAATCAATTACCAGGTTGGGCTGGGTTACCAGATCAGCAATTTAGAAAACACGAGTATCACACCCGCATCCGTAAAAGATACGACTATTCGTCAACGGTTCACCAATCTTTTTCCAACTGCCAATTTTAATTATGCAATTACCCGTTCAAAAAATATAAAGATTTATTATAGGGGAAGAACAAACGCTCCAACTGTAAACCAATTGCAGGATGTACCCGATGTCAGCAATCCATTGATGATAAAAACAGGGAACCCTTCATTGCAACAAGAATTTGTAAATAATATCAATATCAATTATAATTCATTTGCTTTGGCATTGCAGCGATTTTTTTCAGCAAGTATTAGTGTTAACTATACAGGTAATAAAATTGTTAATGGCATTGATTCGTTGAACGCGGTCACGATTATTTATAAACCGGAGAATATGAACGGTTCGTTTAGTAGTTCAGGGTCGGCCTCGTTGAATTTTCCCGTTAAAAAAGTAGAAGGATTGAATGTT
>DASTZB010000050.1:0-31567 GCA_035764525.1 Chitinophagaceae bacterium
ACCCCTCCTATCCCCAAATAAAATCCAAGATCGATGATCTCCTTCGCCTGCTTTTCATTTCCGGAAAAGCAATGAAAGACACCTTTCAAATTTCCCTGCTGATTTTCTTTAATCATCTTTATACATTCGTCAATTGAATTGCGTGAATGAATAACAACTGGAATGTCATATTGCTTTGCTAATTCAATTTGAATCTGAAAAGAATCGTATTGTTCCTTAGTAAAGGTCTTATCCCAATAAAAATCAAGACCGGTTTCTCCAACCGCCACAAACCTTCTTTTCTCAAAATAATCCGTCATGAGGTCAATTTCACCTTTATATCCAGCTTTTACAGAACAAGGATGCAGTCCCATCATAGAAAGGCATTTTCCGGAGAAATCTCGCTCAACCCTAAACATGGATAAATGCACTTCACTGTCAATTGCAGGCATCAAAACAAGGCTAACCCCTTCATTTTCAGCCCGCTTTACCATCGAATCCCGATCGGAATCAAACTCAGGCAGGTAAATGTGGCTATGGGTGTCGATTATCATATTTTTATACTGATTATCAAAGATAAACAAGCCTGAAAATTCTTAACAAAGCCTTAAACCAAGTTCAATATTTCTCGTCACACAGGCGTTACTTGTAAACCTACAAAATCAATTTTATGAAGCTGATTTTCAGTCCTACCCGTTTGGCTACCATGGTTTTTTTATCACTTATTGTATTTGGCTCATGTAAAAAGGAAACCAGTGCCGATACAGCCCAGGATGAGTTTGCCTCGCAGGCATCTTCCGAAGCCGATGCTGAATCTGATGATATTTTCAACGAGGTTTTTGACAATGTACTTGGTGTGAATGCCGATGTTGGTTTTGGCAACACAGGTGTATTTGGCCAAATGAGTCCCGGAACTTCAGGGGGATCAGCAAGGTTGACCGCATGTCCGGATGTAACTGTTATTCACTTCAGCGGAAATCTTGACCCGTTTCCTGTAAAGATTATAATGGATTTTGGCACAGGGTGTACTGGTAGGGATGGAAGAACCCGTTCAGGAAAAATAATTTCTGTTTATACAAACCGTCTCTTTTATCCGGGTGCCAAGGCTACTACTATTTTTGACGGGTATACGATTGACAGCATTAAAGTTCAAGGAACTCATACTATAACAAACGAAGGTGAAGTAATTTCTGCCAATTGTACAAGGTATAGATGGAAAGTAGAAGTTGAAAATGCAAAACTTACCAAACCAAATGGAAATTATGCAGAATGGAATAGCAGTAAAATTATAACACAGGTTGAGGGGACATGTACTCCCCTAATTCATCTTGATGATATTTATAAAATTGAAGGGGGTGGACATGGGAAGGTAAAAAGAGGTGATTTGCTGATCGCATGGAACTCAGAGATAACTGATCCATTGATCAAAAAATTCAGCTGCCGTTGGCTGGTAAAAGGTAGTATTAGAATAGTAAGGCTTAATCTTACAACTAGTTCTCCATGGGTCGCAACCATAAACTACGGTAACGGGGACTGTGATAATAAGGCGGTGGGAACCATCAACGGGGTACCACATAATATTACTTTGCCGTAATTAAAAAATTATTATACCTTTAAACCAGTTTTCATAGGGTACGGATTAAAAACGGGCCAGGGTTTCTACCCAGGCCCTATTAATTTATATAACTGTAAGCCTCTATTTTTTTCTAAAGTGACTTAAATAAATACCCCTTTTCAGTGAAATGATGAAGTATCCTGGGAAGTGCGTATTCAAGTTTTGGAAAAGCTTTTTCACTATCATGAAATACTATAATTGATCCCGAAACTGATGCGAATAATACATTGGCAAGACATTGTTGAGGGCTACAATCAATATCAAAATCTCCGCTTAAAACATCCCACATAATCACTTTTGGATCTTTTCCTTTCATAACTGGCTTTAAGTTTTTTGCGTGGAATGAAGTGATACGGCCATAGGGGGGTCTGAACAAATTACTATCGATCTCATCTGATGCAAGAGCAATGTCTCTCAGATAATCATCATTGCTTGTTTTCCATCCATTCAAATGATTGTATGTATGATTGCCTACAGAATGACCTTCACTTATTATTTGTTTGTAGATACCAGGATATGCAACAACGTTTTTTCCTATGCAAAAAAAAGTTGCTAATGCATCGTGTTTTCTTAATTCTTTCAAAACAAATGGTGTTGCCCCGGGGTGTGGACCATCATCAAATGTGAGGTAGAGAATTTTATCATTTACAGGTATACTCCATATATAAGAATCGTAAATGCGCTTAATCCATCCGGGTGTTTTTACTAAGTAAAACATTTGCCAATGTAATTTCTTTCTTGGTTAATCGTTTTAGACTTTTGTAAGTCTTATTGCCAACTTAAAATTCAATCTCTATGAAACTAAAAAAAATCTTTGCTTTCTTGTCTCTTCCTTCGCTTTTTTTCTTGGTGTCATGTCAAAAACAGGAAGCTGAACCTGATCCAGAGCTTGAAACAACTTTTAAATTAAGTGAAGACCAGGCGATATCAGAGAGTATTAATGACGACGCTACAGTTGTATTTTTTGAAGCATCGGCTGGTTCGGGTCTTTACAGGGTCAATGGAACCGTTGAATCTACCAACATACTCAGCTGTGCCACCGTTACAGTAACACCTCAAAACACATTTCCAAAGACAATTGTAATTGATTTCGGGGCCGGTGGATGCACTAGCGCAGACGGTATTTCACGAAAAGGAAAGATCAATATTACGCTTTCTGATTACTTGCATAACCCAGGCAGCACTGCTGTGTTGACATTTGACAATTATTATACCGCAGGATTTAAAGTAGAAGGAACTATTACATGGACAAATACCAGCACACAAAATGCTGTAAGCTGGACAAGACAAATTACAAATGGCCGGGTGATAGAGCCTTTAAGCGGTTATTACTGGACACATCAAGGAACCAAAAATGTTATTCAAACAGCTGGCGCAAATACTCCGTTGAATCTTTTAGATGATGTGTATTCAGTTACCGGTAGTCATACTGTCACAAACCCTGCCGGTAAAACCCGGACCGTAACGATATTAGAGGCACTTGAAAAGAAAACTACTTGTCATAACGTAACAAAAGGTAAAATGAAAATACAGGGGCCGAATCATTTCGCCGTCTTAGATTATGGTGATGGCCCTTGCGACAATATTGCGACGATAACTATTGATGGTAATCCTCCAAGAACGATACTGCTACCATAGTTATCCGAACCCACGAATCAAGAACCGTCTTCGGACGGTTTTTTTTATTGCTTCTTATTGAAGATTTCCGAAACTTATCTTTGCCGTCTATGGATAAAAGAGTACGGGTAAGATTTGCGCCTTCGCCTACCGGTGGTTTACATCTTGGCGGCATGAGAACTGTTTTATACAATTATCTTTTTGCAAAAAAACATGGAGGTGATTTTATATTGAGAATTGAAGACACCGATCAAAGCCGTTATGTAGCCGGCGCTGAAGAATATATTTTCAACTGTTTAAAATGGGTCGGGCTTGAACCAAATGAAAGTTCAATACATGGCGGTATCTACGCCCCGTATCGGCAAAGTGAACGAAAAGAACTGTATAGGAAATATGCAGAACAATTGGTAAAAGATGGTCATGCTTATTATGCTTTCGATACACCGGATGAATTGGAAAAAATGCGGCATGATTATAAAACCGAGCTAAACCCTTCGCCACAATATGATCATAATATCAGAACGAAGATGAAGAACTCGATTTCATTATCTTCTGATGAAACAAAAAAATTATTGAATGAAAATGCGAGGCATGTGATAAGAATAAAAATGCAGGAGCATGAAATAGTTTCTTTTACTGATATGATCCGTGGTGACGTAAGTATTGACACTTCTCTTGTTGATGATAAAGTTTTATTGAAAGCAGATGGAATGCCTACCTATCATTTGGCTGTTGTAGTAGATGATCATTTGATGAAAATTTCTCATGCATTCCGCGGAGAAGAATGGCTACCCAGTGCACCAGTACATATATTACTATGGAAGTATTTATTTGGCTTAGATGAAATGCCCCAATGGGCCCATCTTCCATTGATTCTTGGACCAAATGGCAAACTAAGTAAACGTGATGGCGCTAAATACGGTTTTCCTGTTTTTGCAATGAACTGGACAGATCCAAAAACAAATGAACTGACAGAAGGATTTAAAGAGAAAGGGTTTTTACCTGAAGCATTTATCAATTTGCTCGCACTGCTCGGATGGAATGATGGAACAGAACAGGAAATCTTTACCAAAGAAGAACTGATCGAGAAATTTTCAATTGAAAGGGTGCATAGTGGCGGAGCCAAATTTGATTATGAAAAAGCGAAGTGGTTCAATCACGAATGGATCAAGAAGTCCTCAGTCGACAGTCTACAGTCAATAGTCCATAGCCTTTTAATCGAAAAAGGTATTACCAGTGTTGATAATTCTGTTTTGGGGAAAGTCATTGGTCTTGTGAAAGATCGCTGCACTTTACTTACAGATTTTTATGATCAGTCATATTTCTTTTTTAAAGCTCCGGAAAAATGGGATGCAGATGCAGTAAAACCAAAATGGAATGAAGCTAAACAATTATTCTTTGCTGAAGTAGTCCGTAATTATGAATCGAATAATGATTGGACGGCTGTAGTATTAGAAAAAGGTTTTAAAGAGATCACCGTCGCCCATCAAATCAAGCCGGGTGAAGTTTTGTTGCCCTTCCGTATCATGCTGGTAGGAGGAAAATTTGGCCCGGGAGTATTTGACATAGCTGAAATAATAGGTAAAGAAGAAACGATCAGCCGAATCAAAAAAGGCCTTGCCGTTTTTGCCTAACCTTGTTTTTGTATCAAATCCATCACTTGAATAAAATCTGTTGCGCCCAGTTGTTCTATCACTAATCTGTCATCATTATCTAATTGAAACAAGCTCGTTGTATTTAATTGCACTTGTTCGGCGGTTCTTATACCAGCAATGATAGTTGATACTTCGGGATAACTGAGAATATAACTCAACGCCAGTTGCGTTTTACTGCAATTATACTTATTACATAATGCCCAAACCGGGTTCAATGCATTATTAGAAACATCAATAACATCTTTTGTTAACCTGTTTTTGCGATGATCATTTGCAGAAAAATTTACTCCTTTGTCAAACTTGCCCGTTAGTAATCCGAATTGCAAAGCCATTCTTACAATAATACCATAACCATTTTCCGAAGACTGCTTTAATAAAGGCAATGCTTTTTGATTCAGCAAATTCAGCACGAGTTGAAACCCGTTCCCAATTTTATTTTCAATAAAAAATTCTGCTTCTGGTAGTGGATCAAAAGTATTTAACGAAATTCCCCAGTACCTGATTTTTCCTTGCTTTTGCAATTGCTGCATTGCGCCGATACATTCCCCGTTCTGTAAATGAACTATTCTTGCAGTATGTAACTGGTAATAATCAATCACGTTTCTTTTCAATTTTTTTAAAGACGCATCGCAAGCATTCAGAATATATTCTTTCGAATAATCAACTGTGAACTGTTCATTTCTTGAGACGTTACCGACTTTGGTAGCAATGATCACCTCCTTTTTATTACCTATTGTTTTACCCAGTATTTCTTCTGAGTGACCCAAACCATAAATATCTGCAGTGTCAAAAAAATTTATCCCCGCATCCAGAGCTGCATGAATTGCAGCAACTGAAACCGAGTCATTCGCCTCTCCCCAACCGATAGCCGTATTACCGATCATTGCTCCCCCGCCAATTGCCCAGGCACCAAAGCCAATTTCACTAACAAGTAAATCAGTATTTCCGAACTTTCTGAATTGCATGATGTAATTTAATCAAACGAGTCAAAATAAATTATCTTGGTTTCATGAAACATGTCAACGCAAACTGGTTTGTTATCGTGGCTCTCGCTACTATCAAATTTATTTTGCCATTCATGCTTCAATCCCATGTTTATGAATTACACAGAGACGAATATTTATACTATGAGCAGGGACAGCATATTGCCTTAGGTTATCTCGAAAATCCTCCGTTACTTTCCTGGTTGGGAATGATCTCCTCATGGGCTGGTGGTTCTGTATTCTGGATAAAATTCTGGCCATGCTTATTTGGAGCTTTTACCGTTGTCATTACCTGCTTGATCACAGTTGAGTTAGGTGGCAGATCCTTTGCACAATTTATTGGCGGCTTGGCTATAATTGGTGGCGCTTATATGCGAATGTTTTTTTTGTTTCAACCAAATCCCCCTGAAATTTTCTTCTGGACACTTTCTATTTATTTTCTAATTCGTTTTATAAAAAATAATGAAAGAAAATTTTTGTTTGCATTTGTTATTGCAATGTCGTTAAGCTGGTGGAGTAAATATTCTGTTGTGTTTCTCGCCGCAGCCATTTTCATATCATTGCTCTTGTCAGTGCACCGTTTTATTTTTTTGAAAAAGCAAACTTACATTGCGCTGTTGCTCGGATCGGTTCTCATACTGCCGAACATTGTATGGCAATATTCTCATAACTGGCCGCTGGTGCATCACATGCAGGAGTTACAGGAAACTCAATTAAAATTTCTAAGTCCGCTTGATTTTATTAAAGACCAGTTACTTTATTTGGTGCCTGTTGTTTTTATCTGGATAGCCGGGTTAGTTTGGTTATTTAAAAATAAGCAATGGCGATTTATATTCTGGATCTATTTATTTGTCATTATTCTTCTTTTACTCGGAAGGGGTAAAAGTTATTACTCGATGGGAATTTATCCTTCATTGCTGGCAGCTGGAGCCGTAGCATGGGAAAATTTTAGCCGTAAAAAAATTTGGTTACGATATACTGTTGTTAGTGTTATTGTATTCCTGATAGTTCTTTTTACTCCAATGTTATTGCCTCTTTGGGAACCGCAAAAGCTTGCTTCTTTCTATAAAAAAAATCATTTAGAGAAAATAGGATTGCTGAAATGGGAAGACCAGGAAAATCATCCACTACCGCAGGATTTTGCAGATATGATTGGTTGGAACGAAATTGCCAGGCAAACAGCATTGGTATATCAGCAACTGCCGGAAAATGAAAAAAGCAAAACCATTATCAAAGGCGATAATTACGGTTTTTGCGGAGCATTGAATTATTATGGCAAGAAATATGGTTTGCCTGATGCCTATAGTTATAATGGTTCTTTTTTATTATGGATACCAGATACTTTCAATATTATCAATGTGATCACTGTCGGCGAAGAGTTTCCCGACACAACCCGGGAGATCGTTAAACAATTTCAAGGCATTTCAATTGAAGGTGAATTAAAAGATTCATTGTCGCGGCAAAACGGAACTAAAATTATTTTATGGAAACATGCGAGCCCAATGATAGGTAAGTTTATTAAAGAAGAAATACAGGAAAATAAAGCACCATTCACCAGGAAATGATTTGATTATTTTTGTCATCTAAATATGTTCACATGAATAAAAGACCTATTCGTGTATTGGTTGCAAAAGTTGGTTTAGATGGTCATGACCGCGGCGCAAAAGTGATTGCCACGGCTTTGCGTGATGCCGGTATGGAAGTGATCTATACGGGTCTTCGTCAAACGCCGGAGATGGTAGTGAATGCGGCTTTACAGGAAGATGTTGATGCCATCGGTATAAGCATCTTGTCCGGCGCACATATGACCGTTTTTCCAAAAGTGATGAAACTGATGAAAGAAAAAGCCATGGATGATGTTTTGCTGACAGGTGGCGGCATCATTCCTGATGATGATATGAAAAAACTAAATGAGGATGGAGTTGGAAAATTATTTGCTCCCGGCACACCTACTTCAGAAATCAGTAGTTATATCACCTCTTGGGTAAAAGAGCACCGAAAATTTTAGCAATAAAAACTGCACCAACAACAAATTCAACCGAAAATTCCTGGAAAAGCATAACAGTAGTGATCAAATGTCCGGAAGCATCAATCGTTTTCTTTTTGAATAAATGCGGATGCCCACAACAACAATTATACAAACGGCAAGATTGATATTGTATTCAAGCGGCACATGCTTAAGCAATAAATAAATGCCGCCACCAATGGCACAAGCCGTTGCATATAGTTCTCCTTTCTTCAGCAAATTTGGAATAGCACTGCAAAGAACATCGGCGATCAATCCGCCAAAAGTAGCCGTGATGACTCCCATCATCAATGAATAAATATCATTTAAACCGTTTCGGTGTGCCACTTCAATACCCCATGCTGTAAAAAACCCAAGCCCGATGGCATCGGTGTAAAAAATGGTTCGCTTAAAGCGATTCACATTTTCTTTGAGTAAAAAAGTAAAAGTTGTGCCTGCAAATACAAGGATCAGCGCAATGTTATCATTGATCCAGTTCACAGGTTTTATACCGATCAAAAGATCACGGAGAGTGCCTCCTCCATAAGCAGTAACGAAAGCCAGCACAATGCCGCCGAAAACATCCATTTTAAAAGATCTTGCTTTAAATGCACCAGTTAATGCAAATACAAATATCCCGGCATATGTGATCAACTGAAGCAAAGTCATGACGTGAAGATATTACAAACAGGCATGAATCTTTATAGTGGCAGCGAAGACATGTGTCAGTCAAAAAAATGCTCCACTTACGGAGCATTTAGAACTGCTGTTAAGAGAAAGAAATATATGGCTGGAATAAGTAAGAAGTCAATTTTTTGATAACCCGCAAAGCATTACTGCATTAAGATGAAAAGGATTATAACGGATATGTACCTTGTCACCGGAATGAACCACTGTATTGTCCTTTAACAAAGTGTGTACCCGGCGGTAAACAATTTTGCCATTGATACGCAATCTGGTGAAAATACATAGCTGCACATAATCTTTCAGGGGATGACCCTCTTCTTTCACATCCAATACTTTTGTTCGGAAACCCACTTGTTTGCCAGTTAGCATTTGCTGGCATTTTAATTTGTGCCCGGCTCTCATTCGTCGGAACCAGTTAATCACAATTCTTATTAAATGTAGCATATCACAATATTTATTTTCTCATCGAATCCTTAGTCAATATTAAAGTCGTTATCCGCCTAAAGCAATTTTTACTTAGTGAAAGGACTGTTTGGCTAAACGAAAGGCAGAGAATTCTGTTTGAAGCGTATCCTTGAGTAATGAGTGTGGTATACTTTTTCTACCTGTCAAACCATTTTTTAAATCCGGGAGCTTTTTCCCGGCTGATATCCAGTTCCATTTTTAAAGGAGTTTTCAAAGTAACAACCAGTTTCTGGTTTTCCTGCGGTCTGATGCTTTGTATTGAATCAATATGAATGATGGCTTGTCGGTTTGCCCTGTAATAAATCCTGGGATCAAGCAGTTCCTCTACTTCATCCAGTGTGGTAAAATCTAAAATATGCTTGTCTCCATTATAAGTGAAAAGGTAATTCAGGTTTTCCCGAAAAAAACAAGCAATATCTTTTGTTGGAATTGGTAACCATTGATTCCGGATCTTCACTACAAATTTTTCTTTGTACCCCGGACCAGCAGCGTTGGGCTGAGACATCATTTGCAGCAGTTGCTGAATATCTTTTGGATACTGTGACTTATTCTCTATAATAGTTCTGCATTTGTCAATAGCTTTTTTCAAATCAAGTGAGTCGATTGGCTTTAGCAAATAGTCTACTCCGTTTACTTTAAAAGCTTTTATGGCATATTCATCATAAGCAGTAGTGAAGATCACAGGGCATTTCAGATCGAAGCGTTCAAATATTTCAAAACTCGTCCCATCGCTCAGTTGTATGTCTGCAAATAACAGGTCAGGCTCAGCGTTTTCCATAAACCATTTGTATGCTGTTTTAAGACTCGGAAGTATCTCTATAAATCTTATATCCGGCGCTACCTCCGTTATCTTATGCTGGAGTTCCTTCGCGATCAGCATCTCATCTTCAATTATTAGAGCTTTCATATCAAAGGAATTTTAACGGTAAAATAATTTTCATCTTCTGTAATGATCATTGGTTTGCCACTCAGGTAACGATACAATGATTTCATATTAGCAAGCCCTTGCTTATTACTGGTCTCTACAAAATTCTTCTTTTGAAGATTATTGCGGACAACCAGGTAATCATTCTCAATGAAAAGATCAATAACCAATGGAGAATCCACGTCGGAAATATTATGCTTGATAGCATTCTCCACAAGATTTTGCAATGTAACGGGAGCTATTTTCCGGTGATGATGCTGTTCATCAATATTCACATTTACCTGGAGACCTTTTTCAAATCTTGTTTTCTGTAACCCGATATAGAGATCAACAAATTTCAACTCTTCGGCAAGTGGAACCGTTTCATTATCCCTGTTCTTGAGAATATACCGGTATATTTTGCTCATCCTATCCAGAAAATTGCCTGCTTCCTGTTGATCAATACGAATTAAACTGCTCAGTGACGTAAGTGAATTAAAAAGAAAATGCGGGTTAAGATGCTGTTTCAGGTTCTCATACATCACCAGTGTTTTTTCCTTTTCCAGCAATTGCGCTTTATTCTGTAATACAAGAATCCTTTCTCTATGTCCAATGCGATAACGGATAAATGCTATAAGGCCAGCTGCTATAAACAGCAATACAAGCGATTTGAACCACCAGGTTTTATAAAAGATTTCCCGAATAGAGATTTGAATTGTTTTCTCCGGCACATTCCAGTCAGGGTTGTCAGTGATTACTTTATACCTGAATGTATAACCTCCTGCTGGCACATTGGTATAATTAACTTCTCTTTTACGGGTAAAAATCCAGTCCTTATCAAAAGGCTCCAGTTTATATGCATAAGTACATTGCAGTGGGTTCATATAATTTAAACCAGCCAATTCAATACTGAAAAAATTTTGATTATACCGTAGTTTTATTTCCTGAAGATCTTCAACATTATTTCCTGTCTTAAATTCTTTATCAGAAACTTTAAAAGAAGTAAGATATACCGGAACAACCGACCTGTTTTCTTTATAATCCTCCGGGCGAAACATTGCAAACCCTTTATACGTTGGGAATATAAATATTCCATCTCTTGTACAATAAGCTGATTGTTCATTAAACTGTTTAGTAAGCAGCCCATCATTTACATCAAACCTCCTGAAGTTGTCACGACTTTTATTAAGCATGCATAAACCGTTAGAGGTTCCAAACCACAGCCGGTTAAATTTATCAACCATAAGGTTATTGGTCCGATCAGAAGGCAGACCGTTTTCCCTGGTAAAAAAACGAGAGCAATTTTTTGAAGGATCATAAGCTGTCAATCCATTTTCTGAACCGATCCAGATCATTCCATCGTTATCTTCGGCAAAAGAAGAAAACCTGGTATCGGAGATCAATGAATCTTTCACGGTTAAAAGCTTTTGCTTTTTTTGTTCTACATCATAAATAACCAGTCCGACATTTAAAATCCCGATCCATAACCGGTTACGGCTGTCAGCAAATAATGCCTGGATGTTTTGATAAGCACATTTTGACAATACAGAATCTTTTTTTAGATCATCAAAACGATTTTCTTCTCTTATATACCTATATAAACCCCAAGTTGTTCCCATCCAAATCCCTCCGCTTTTGTCTTTTGCCATCATCCAGAAAAAGGAAAGAGGCATGCCTTGTTTCTGATCAAAAAAATCCATTTTACCGGAAGATGACCTGTATCGGTTCAGACCTTTTGCGGTGCCAATCCAAATATCACCATTATTATCCTCAAGCAATGAACGAACAGAATTAGATTGAATGACAGGTTTTTTCTCATCCTCATTAAAAAAAAAGGTGAATGACTGTTTTTTACGATCATATTTTGATAGCCCTTTACCCGTTCCCAGCCAAAGGTTGTCCTGCTTGTCTTCGCATACAGCACGACACCAGACATCCTGAAGAGCAATACTTTCATATTTTGATGAATGAATAACACTGAAAAGGTTTTTATCGGGGCTGAAATAACTTACGCCATAACCTGCTGATCCCATCCAGATAATTCCATTGTTATCCTGGTAAATAGAAACGTTAGAATTATCAATTATGCTATTGGCAAGCAGGGGGTCCCTTTGATAATCATAAAAATTATCTCCTTCCTTATTATAAAGAGATAATCCCACGTACGTAGAGGATACCCAAAGACGTCCTTTTTTGTCTACCAGGATATTTCTAATAGTATTATTAGTCCATTTCTTTTCCGGGCTTGAAAAGTAATCATATAATTTTACCGTGTGATTTTGCAAATCAATTTTATTCAGAATCGTTTGGGGAGATAAACATCCGGCCCATAAATACCCCGATGAATCAAGAGCAATAGAATAGATTACATCACCGCTAATGGAAAACTTATTTAACGTATCGTGTTTTATCTCACTATAAACAAAGGACAAAGGGTTAAATATTTTTATCCCGTGGCTTGTAGCTAAATACCAATCTCCGCCGGGTGATACAACAATCTCTTGAATAGTTCCACTAAATTTATTCGTAAACTCCTTATCGTTGTTTTTTGTAAATTTTTGAATCGAAGTATCGGATTCGTTGACCAACCATAAACCATCATTTGTTGATAGCCAGATATGTCCCTTTTTGTCTTCATGCATATCTGTGATGATAACGTCCTTTGAGGTTCTGTAGTTAATAAACCGATTTTGGGCATAATCATAACGATTTAATCCTTTTATTGTACCGATCCATAGATTATCTTTTGTATCACAGTAAAGAGACTCAATTAAATTATCATTCAACGAACCTTTCCCTGCATGGTTGGAAAAATAATTCTTAATATTTATACCATCAAAGCGGTTTAGCCCATAAGCAGTACCGATCCAGATAAACCCGTATTTATCCTGTACAAATGCATGCACACTCCCATCGCTCAATCCATCATTGGTTGTAAGATGCCGGAAATTCAAAGAAGTGGTTTGAGGTTGTGCAGTGGAATAAAAGCCAGTCTGAACGAAAAACAACAATGCAATAGTTTTCCATCGGTCAATATTTAATATAGAACGACGCATTATAATCCGAAATTTACAAAGAAACACGACAAGCAAAAATTTCCTGTAACGGTATGTGGCCAATCTCAAATGAAGTGTGGCAAAATCCAAATAAAGTGTATTAGACTAAAAGAAAAATGATTCTGAAAGTTAAAAGCCTGTCATTGAGACAAGCTTTTTTTAAACCGTAGTAAACCGTCCGCTGACAATAACAATACCGTATATTATGTAACACTAAAAAAGTTCTGGTTTGATGAAATTGAAAATTATGAAATAACTGTCAGGGGATTTCTTTTTGTAAAAAATATTTATGCGATCCGCCTGTTTTTATACTCTGAAGCGTGGATCATTGTATCAGATAATATCTGAAAACATGTTGCCCATGCTTCTTTTACTTTTTCATTCCAATCGCTTCCCAGCCCTTGTTGCAATGTCCAAAGTAAAGCTACTCCGACCGCTTTGTAATGCTGTTCTTTTACTCCGTATTGCACATGCCTGATGGCTAGTTGTTTTATTTCTTCAGTCAGTTCTTCCAACCTGTCAAGACGGCCGACAATAACACTAAGCATTTCTACCAGCTTTTTGGATTGCTCCTCTTTTGGTGTATGAAATAAATGCTCTAAATGGGGCATATCGAAAAACAGTTTGCTGTAGAAAACATCTCCTATTAAAACAGGATCTATCTCGCGGAAAATACCCCAGGTCTTCTTTATCAGTAGAATTTGCTCTTTTGTCATTATTATTTTCTCTAAACTCATGTTTGATTATGCAGCATCCTTCTGTTCATATCCCGCTGCATTGATCATCGCTGAAGATAAGATATCATAGCAAACAGTCCATGCCTCCTTCAATTCGGTATTCCAATTTTCTCCCAATCCTTTTTCCAAAGTCCATATCAACGCTTCTCCAACCGTTGTATAATGTCCGGGCTTCACACCATAACTTACATGCCGCTGTGCCAGCTTAGCCACCTCATCAAGAATATCCTCTAATTTATCCAGTTTACGGATCACATAACTTATCATGGCCAGTAATTTTTTGGATTGCTCAGGCATAGGGTTACGAAACATATCTTTCAATTGTGGAGCAATTTCAAAAAGGCGATTGTAAAACAAGCTACCTACTGTTACAGAGTCAATCGTTGCTACAATTTCCCAGGAAGATTTTACGAGGTCAATTTGTTTGTTTGTCATATAATTTGGTTTATATCTAAGAATTCAGTTGAAACACAAAAATGATCATACAAATAAGTTAGACAAAATTTCAATGGTTGTAATGTGGGTTTTTATAATTGAAGCGTTGCTATTTGCAATTAAAATGAAACAGGCTATAGGATACCAATTTTGCAAGTGCCGTATCTGCAGACCGGGTAGCGATGTTTTAAAGAAAAATGGATCCACGGATATAAAAAAACCCGCCTGAAAAACAGACGGGTACCACTAAACCTAACCTATGAAAAAAATCTTCCTAGTTAATTATATCATATGGATCTGTTTATGAACCGATATTTTGCATGTTACATTCAATGACTTTTGTTAGGTTGCTATTTTACCTAGTTTAATTCTAAATGACGTTTAATCAGATAAATGACATTTTTTATATCGCAAAATTGCTTTCGTGATAAGCCTTATACAAGTTTATGCTGATCAAGCAGTCTGAAACTTAATTGAAACGTAGCAAAACAAAAAGTAGAAGATGTAGCTTATAAAAAAAGGTAGAAATTAACAGACGGAGTGAAGGAGTTTGTAATATTCTTTTTATATATACTTCTGCATAAATATTGTAAGTGTTCAATTCTTTTTTACTACACTTAAATCAAATATTTATCCCCCCGGATATAAAAAGTTTTTAAATAGTTCATTCCGTTTGCATTTTTGGTTCAGCTTTTTTAACCATAAACTCTTATTTAATCAAACAAAGGATTATGAAAAAGATTTTTTTATTGTTCAAAACCGTTTTCATCTTCAGCGTTGCCTATACACAACAAGGCGTTGCCATTAATACCGATGGTAGCAATTCTGACAACAGCGCTTTGCTCGATATAAAATCAACGAGCAAAGGAATCTTAATTCCGCGTATGACTGCCGCGCAAAAATCTGCTATTGTAACGCCAGCTGCAGGCTTACTTATTTATCAGACTGATGGTACAATTGGTTTTTATTATTACAATGGCGGTTCATGGACGCCGCTTATTTCAGCAGCTGCCGGACCGCTCAGCGGATGGGCTACTACAGGAAATTCTGCTACTGACTCTACCGTTAATTTTATTGGTACGTCAGATAATCAACCAATGATCGGTAAAGTAAATGGAGAACAGGTTTTTCGTTTCTCATCAAATATGCCGGTTACTTTGGTAGGTTACCAGGCAGGGAAAATGAATGCTGGCAAGTTCAATACTTTTTTGGGTTACCAGGCAGGAATGGCAAATACAACAGGTGACGGAAATTTGTTTGTTGGTAATTCGTCAGGCAATGTGAATACTACGGGTCGTGAAAATATATTTGTTGGTACCTATAGCGGCAATCATAATACATCAGGAAGTTATAACCAGTTTATAGGCTTCCTCTCGGGTCAATATAATACAACAGGAACGGAGAATACTTTCAGCGGCTACCAGTCAGGCCAATCCAACACATCCGGTTATCAGAATTATTTCAGTGGCATGTACAGTGGAAACAATAACACTGTCGGTTACCAAAATCATTTTGAAGGGTATAAGGCAGGGGCATTCAACAGTATTGGAAATCAAAACCATTTCAGTGGATACCTCGCCGGGTATCATAATTCAACTGCAAATGGCAACCAGTTCATCGGCTTTGAAGCAGGATATGCAAATACGGCCGGGGCAGATAATTTATTCATTGGCAACCTTACCGGTTATTCGAATGTAGCAGCCAACAACAATCATTTTGTGGGCAATGCGGCAGGTTTCTACAATACAACAGGCAACCAAAACCATTTTGATGGAAACCAGGCAGGCTATAACAATAGCACAGGTTCAGAAAATTACTTTAGTGGTTATTTTTCCGGACATAGCAATAAGACAGGAGGACAAAATTTCTTTGTGGGTAACAATGCCGGTGTGAATTCAATAGGAAGTTATAATCATTTTATTGGATTTAAGGCGGGATACAGTAATACAACAGGAACTGAAAATCATTTTGAAGGAAAAGAAGCAGGGTATTCAAACACAATTGGTGGGGAGAACTACTTCAGCGGATATGGTGCAGGATATAAAAATACTACTGGTTCAGACAACACATATATAGGTTATAAGGCTGGTCATGAAGCTATAAGTGGAATCGGCAATGTTATGATAGGACACCAGGCAGGGTACTATGAAACAGGTAATAACAAGTTATATATTTCCAACTCCTTTACAACGTCTCCATTGATCTATGGCGAATTTAACAACAAGATTGTAAGAATAAATGGACAGACGGAAGTAAATGGACAGGCTAAAATAAATGGACAGGCGGAAATAAACGGCCCGGTAAAAGTCACCTCGGCTACTACGGAAAATCTTTTAGAGTTAAATCATTCTGGCCTAACTCGTATATTGTTTAAAGATCCTGGTTACCCTAGCAGTTGGGAATTAGTCTCGCAACGCAGCATATATACCTGGAACAATTATTTCGATATTCTTTCTCCATACGGATATGGACTATCTATTGATGGTGACGGCGAGGTTAACATCTCAGGCACGCTTCATGAAGCATCCGATGTAAGACTTAAAAAGAATATAACAACTATCAATGGCTCACTGGATAAAATTATGCAATTACGCGGAGTAACCTACGACTGGATTGAAAAAACAAAAAGTCCGAAACAACAAATAGGTTTCATTGCACAGGAAGTTGAAAAAGTTTTTCCTCAACTTGTAAATACAGATAAGAACGGATACAAAGCTGTAGCCTACGCGAAGATGGTTCCAATATTACTACAGGCTATTAAAGAGCAGCAGGTAAAAATTGAAGAATTACAATCTGCTAGCGATAAAGTAAAGAGTTTGGAAGAAAAGGTTGAAAAACTTCAACAAACAATGAACACCATGATCTCAGCGGCTAAAAAGTAGTTAACAAAAAATCTTTTGATTTTATTTTTCTACGCTTCAATTTAAAATTGACACTACACACTCTTTAAAATTTCATTTGACTTTTCCGGGTACTCATTTTTGTGTGGCAATCAAAAAAAACATTCATCATTCAAACAGATTTATGAAAAAAATTATTCTTCTCCTCAAAACCGTTTTCATCATTAGCATTGCTTATACACAACAGGGTGTTGCCATTAATACAGATGGCAGCAATGCTCACAACAGTGCCATGCTGGAAATAAAATCTTCAAATAAAGGTTTGCTGACCCCTCGCATGACTACAGCTCAAAAAAATTCAATTGCATCCCCAGCAACTGGATTGCTGGTGTACCAAACAGACAGTGTGCCCGGTTTTTATTTTTTTAATGGCGGGATGTGGACACAGATCAGCACATATGGTGCTGTGCCATCAAATATCAATTGGTCAACAATAGGAAATTCTTTTATTGATTCAGCCAGCATGTTTATAGGTACAACTGATAACAAACCACTCATCGGAAAAGTAAATGGTGAGCGAACGTTTTATTTTTCTTCAACCAACCCTGCGTTGTATATCGGCTATCAGGCGGGTAAGAACAATATATGGAACGATAATACTTTCATTGGTTATAAAGCTGGTTTAAATAACACTGCCAGGTATAATCTTTTCTTAGGTAAAAATGCCGGGTTAGAAAACACAACCGGCGAGCAAAATTTGTTCATAGGACAAGAAGCCGGAAAATTCAATACACTTGGGAATTCAAATCTTTTCATTGGTTTTTTAGCCGGTTATAGCAATACAATAGGTTACTTTAATCATTTCATTGGAGACCAGGCGGGTTTTGCAAATACTACTGGTGCTGAAAATTATTTTAGCGGGTTGAACGCCGGCAAATTCAGTACGACTGGTTCCTATAACTATTTTTCGGGAAACTATTCGGGATACCAAAATACGGGCGACAAAAACCTTGCAATAGGATACGCCGCCGGTACAAACAATGCTGCCAGTTATAATCATTTTGTTGGTTACCAGGCAGGCGTTTCCAACACCACTGGTACTGCTAATTTTTTCCAGGGCTACGAGGCTGGTTTAAGCAACACGACAGCGAACTTTAATCATTTTTCTGGTTTTAAAGCAGGACATTCAGACACATCCGGAATGGCAAATCATTTTGAAGGCTATTATTCAGGTTATAGTAATACTACAGGAAGTCAAAATTATTTTAGCGGCCAGCAGGCAGGTTATTATAATACTACCGCAAGCAAAAATCATTTTGTTGGATTCCAGGCTGGCTTCAATAACACGATTGGAAGCAACAATCATTTTGAAGGGTATGGTGCTGGCAGCTATAACACTACTGGATCAGACAACCACTTTGAAGGAAATACAGCAGGATATTCTAATACTAAAGGTTCACAAAATTATTTTAGTGGCAGTGGTGCGGGTTATAAAAATACAATTGGCTTAAACAACACTTATATCGGTTACCAGGCTGGTCATGAAGCTATAGGGGGGATCGGCAATATCATGATAGGACACCAGGCTGGATATTATGAAACAGGCAGTGGCAAATTATATATTTCCAATTCATTTACAACTACTCCATTGATCTACGGAGACTTTACTAACAAGCTGGCAAGAATTAACGGTCAGGTAGAAATTATCCCAACTAATATGGAAGCGTTAACAATTAAACGTAATGGACCGATGTCAATAGATTTTATTAATCCTGCCTATGGTACCGGTCAACTGTCTATAGTTGGTACCGTTGATGGCACTTTCGCAGGAACAAAGTTTGTTTTTCATGGAGCAAATTCAAACCTACTTACTCTTATAGGTACCGGGGATGCTGTATTAGTAGGCACTCTTACGCAATTATCTGATATAAGGTTCAAGAAAAATATTTCTTCGATTGAAGGCGCATTATCTAAAATAAACCAGTTAAGAGGCGTGACCTATAATTGGAAAGACAATACAAAAGATACTGCACAACAAATTGGATTCATTGCGCAGGAAGTGGAGAAGGTTTTTCCCCAACTGGTAAAGACAGATGAAAAAGGAATGAAATCAGTAGCTTATTCAAACATGGTCCCTGTTTTACTAGAAGCGATTAAAGAACAACAAAAACAGATTGAAGAACTGAAAAAAATGGTAGAACAATTCGCCAAAAAGTAATGAACTCTTTTCCGGCGACAACCATTAAGAAACCAGAAATAACCGCTTGCTAAATTATCGCCTAAAAAGCTGTTTACACCAATTAATCTTGTAATGGATCACAAAATAGATTACCGGAAAAAGCCGGTCAACTTATAAAACTTGTTTATGAAAAAGTATTTAATTCTATACAAATTGCTCTTTCTTAGTCTTGGAGGGTATGCTCAACTCACAATTAGTTCCGGTGCCCAATGGATCACTAATGGAAATACAACTGTTGTTTTACAAAATATGGATCTTGTAAATAATGGCTCAATTTCTGCAAGCACCGGCAGCTTTAAATTTACAGGCTCACAAAATTCCACTATCAATGGCAGTAGCATGTCCTTATTTAATATCCTTGAAATTTCTAAAACAAACAATGCAAAAGTTTTACTTGAAAGAAATATTAGTGTGGGAAGTTCTGTCAATTTTATTTCCGGCCAGCTTGACTTGAATAATAATAATATTTTGCTTAGCTCCTCCGCAAACATTGCCGGTGAATCTGAAACAAACCGGGTTGTTGGTAGCAATGGTGGTTTTGTAGAGATCACACAAAACATGAATGCACCTGCTTTAGTTAATGCGGGTAATCTTGGCGCCACAATTTCCAGCGGTGCAAACCTTGGACCAGTTACAATCCGAAGAGGGCATTTGCCTCAGAGCGGAACTGGCCTTACAACAAGTATTCAACGTTATTATCTAATCACACCTCAAAATAACAGTAGCCTAAATGCAACGCTTCGTTTAAAATATTTTGATGCCGAGTTGAACGGGCAGAATGAAAATGTGGTTGTGATCTATAAAAGCGATGACAATGGATCTAACTGGAACAACATGGGGCAAACAAGCCGCAATATCAATGCTGATTATGTTGAAAAGACAGGATTAAGCAGTTTATCATTACAAACATTGTCAAATGGTGCAGCTTTAGCAGATGGTGTAACCGGTTTGGTGTTTACAGCTCAACGAAAAAAATCTACGGAAGTACAACTGAATTGGAGCACACTGACTGAAACTACTATGAATGGTTATGAGGTACAGCGCAGACTAAATAATGAACAAAGCTTTTCCGTAAGAACTTTTGTAAATAGTCTTGCACCCGGTGGCACTAGTAATGCATCCCTTTCGTATTCCTATATTGATGCCAACTCTTATACCGATACTTCTTTTTATCGCTTACGAATTGTCGATATCAATGGCGGCTTCACTTATTCAGATATTAAAGCGGTACCAGGAAAAGTAAGAGCCGGTGGTGGCGGGGGAAATTCTCATAACATAACTAATACAGACAGCACAATAACTACAATTGCTTCTGGAAAAGTAATAACGCAAACCAATGTGAAGTTTCAAAAAATTACAGTGGGACCAAATCCTAACAATGGTGATTTCTGGTTCAGTATAAGCGGAATTGATAAAGAAACTTTCGCAACAATATATACAATCGACGGCAAACAACTAAAACAGTTCCGGATGAATAATCTTCAGCAGCAACATGTGAATGGTTTGAGAAGTGGCATTTACCTGCTGAAAGTACCGGGAATGGAGACCTTTAAAATAACTGTTCAGGGTGGTGGCAATGGTTTACCAAATAGTGTAACTGAATCTCTCAATATAAAAAATTAACATGCCTGTTCAAACTCACATTTCAATTCCATCCATTTGCCTTACTTCAAAGCACTCCCGTGGGAACGCTTTTTATAAGAAAAAAAATATGATCAATAAAGAAATGATCACTGATCTATTGATGCTAGCATTGCTGACAATAGTACCTGCCGTGCTGGTATTGGTATTGTAAATATATCAGATCCGGTATTTGTTCATATTTTTTTAAACTTATTCAAATAGAGGACGGTTCAGGAAGGCCGCATCATTTGGTGTGGCTTTTTCTTTTATTCTTATTGAGTTTCTTAAAATTAAATCCTTTTACGACAGTTATTATTTCATCTTTTCTTCAGTGGCTTATTTCTACCCTGCTGTTGTCTTTTAACACAGCAAAGCCATCATGATCGATAAAAGAGATGAATTTCTTATTTACTAAATGACTTTTATGGGTGCGGATAAAATTCCAGGTGAATTCGGTTGATACAAACATTTGCCGCTATTTAGAAGCAGCGGTGATCATAGTGCCTGATAATACATTATAACAGTTGATCCAGGCAGTTTTTAACTCTTCTGTCCAGTCTTTCCCGAGTGCTTTTTGCAGGGTCCAAAGCAATGCAGTGCCCACCATATTATAATGTTCAGTCTTCACTCCATAATCAACATGCCGCCTAGCGACAGCAATGATTTCACCTTTCAATTCGTCGAGATTCTCCAACCGCTCAATGATAACATTGAGCATATCGATAAGTTTTTTGTTTTGCTCTTCCATTTCATGAGGAAACATTTTTCTTAGCTCCGGGTTATCATAGAATAGTTTGGTATAAAAAACATCTCCAAGGATCTCCGCCTTTATTTTTTTCACATCAATCCAGCTTTTTTTTATCAGTGCGATCTCCATTGTGGTTACCATAGTGCAAACAATAACGCTGGCAAGTTATAGCAAAATCAGAATTTTTACTGTATTGGATAAAAAAGTTGTATCGAAACAAGGTTTCCAGACCAAACAATGTCTTCGCAATGTTTTAATCTGCTTTGTGATCCGGGGAATAATAGGCTCCTGGCACCCCGGGCGGATAATCATTTTAAAGCAGTCATCACTTCGTCTTTTCTTCTGCGGCTTACTTCTACTTTGCTGCTGTCTTTTAGCACTGCATATCCATCATGATCGATAAATGAAATGAATTTTTTATTTACCAGGTGACTTTTGTGTGTACGTATAAAATTGTGTGGTGAAAGAAGCACATCGTAATCACCAAGCGTTTTGGAGATAAGATAGGTCTTGCTTTTATCCGTATAAAACTTTGTGTAATTGCCAACAGCTTCACAGCGGATAATCTCATTAGGCATTAGAAAATGAACACCTTCTTTTGTTGGTAATGCCAGCCTGAACTCATCCGCTGATGGCGCCTGTATGTTATGCATGATATTTTTTAGTAATTCAAACTGTTGTTTATAATCTTCATTTCCCTGTAAAAAACGATGAATTGTATTTTGTAATTCCTCAATATCTATTGGTTTTAGCAAGTAATCAAATGCGCTGAAACGGATCGCCTGAATAGCATACTCATTATAAGCAGTTGTAAAAATGATCTTGAAATTCTTGTTGGGCATTTTTTCCAATAGTTCAAAGCCACTCAGGTGAGGCATCTGAATATCAAGGAAGATCAGTCCGGGCTGGTATTCATGAATAATATCCGCCGCAACCCGTGGATCATTGCAAACCCTGACCTGTTGGATTTCGGGAATCGCTTTTTCGATCATCAGTCGCAAGGCATCAGTAGCCCGTTCTTCGTCATCAATTAATAATACTTTAAACATGGTTAGCTGTTTTTTATGGGAAAATTAATTTCAACCCTGGTACCTGATGGCTTTCCAAATACATCTATTAGGTCATGGATCTTAATAGAGCCAGGTACGCCATTATGCTGCTGCATAGATCTGAGTCGTTCTTCCGAGACCTGGATGCCTTTGCTGGTATGTCTTTTGTCCTGGCCGCTCTTGATTTTAAATTCCTGTGCATTATTCCGGCCGATTCCATTGTCTTCAATAATACATCTTATGAACTCTTGATTTTCTGTAAACTCAACTTTTAGGTTCCTTATTCCTTCCTTATGCATTAGGCCATGCCAAATCGCATTCTCTACAAAAGGCTGAATCAGCAAAGTAGGCACCTTTACTTCTTCGATCTCCACGTCATCATAAATTATTTCATAATTAAATGATTCTTTAAACCGGATCGATTCTAACTCCACATACAATTTAAGTATATCTATTTCTTCTTTCAAAGTGACCATTTCTTTATCACTATGCACCAAAATGGCCCGTAATAATTTTGAAAAGCGTGATAAATAGCGTGTAGCGACCAATTCTTCGTTTGCTAATATCATTTGCTGGATCGAATTCAATGCATTGAATAAAAAGTGCGGATTCATTTGTAGCCGTAAACTTTGCAACCTGGTTTCTGTGGCTTTTTGTTTGTTTTCTAATGCCTCAATCCGGGCTTGTTGTTTTTCTTCTTCGGCCCGGATACGTTTTAACTGGCTGGCACATAATCCGGCAATCGTAGAAAGTATTTCCACATGCCTTGGGGTATAAAAATTCTTTTGCCGATGTTCTGTATTGATAGCTCCAAACACTTCATTATCGTGTATAAGAGGAACACACAATTCGCTCAACATTATTTTTCCATCAGCAGTGAAATATCGATTATCTTTTGAAGTATCATTTACCAGTAAGATCTGCTTGCTTTCTACCGCAGCACCCACTATGCCCTTGCCCCTGGGTACATGATAAGCCGTCTTATCCAGTATTTCCTGCATTGACCCTTTCAAACCGTAACCTGCTTTTTGAATTAATATTGTTCTATCTTCATTCCACACATAAATCATACAATCTTCAAATTCCAATTTTCCAAAGAGATTTTCAGCTACATCCTGTAATAATTCATCGGCATTATAACGGCCGTGTATCTGTGATGCGAAATAATTTATTATAAGCTGTGTTTCGTGCTCATCTTGTTCCGCCTTTGCCCTTTCAATCTGTGTCCCGCACAAAACAGCCACAGTGGATAAGATAGTGAGATGGCGTTTTGTAAAAAAGTTTCTTCTCGAATGTTCACTATCAATTATACCGATCACTCTATTATTAATAATTATCGGCACGGCGAGCTCTGAAAACCGGCGGGCATCGTCAGCAATATATCTTTTATCAAATTCAGTATTGGTAATTAATTCCGGTTTGCCGCTTTCTGCAACGCTGCCAACAATCCCCTTACCGATCGGTATTTCAATTGGCTGGTAAATAGTAAAATCTTTGGCCATCTTGGGGCCCCATGCTGCTTTCTGTATCAACATATTCCTTTTATCATCAACCAGGTAAATTACGCAGTCTTCGAAATTCAACTTGCTGATGCAGTTCTTGGCAACATCCCAGAGAATATCTTCCGTTCTTTGATGCTTGTTTATTTGCGAAGCAAAATAATTTATCACCAATTCTGTTTCAAGCTCTTCTCTTTTTTTCAATTGTTTCTTCTGATAATATTTCAATACGTACCAGATTAAAAAAACACCAACAAATATTCCTATTACTTTAAACCACCAGCTTTGGTAAAAAGGAGCTGCTATGACGATAGTAACTTCATTGTCGGCATCCTGCCAATTTTTATTGTCATTACTGACCCTTACCTTGAAAACATATTTACCCGGCGGCAAAAAATTATAACGAACTGAATTCTGATCTGTAATTTTTATCCAATCCTTGTCGAGATCAACCAGTTTATATTCGTAATAGGTTCTCACATGGGGGTTGAATTCTACAGAACTAAAATGGAAAGTAACCTGGTTATCCCTTGCCCCCAGGTTAAATTCTGCGTTACTAGTCACACTTGACCCGATACGCTTTGTTTCAATTTTGCTGATAAGAACGTTCAATGAAATTTTCTTATCATATAAGGAATCAGGATGTAAATACTGCAAACCTCTGGGAGTACCAAAGACGAATTCTCCATTTGGCATCTGAAAATAGGAGCCTACACGAAAACCATAAATACTGAGTCCATATCGTTCGTCAAATGTTTTGAGACTTGAATCAGCAGGATTATAACAAGCAAGACCAATATCGTTACCGATCCATAGACGGTTTCGTTTATCAAATAGCAATCCCTCAACACGATCGATCAGTAAACCATCTTTGTGAGTTATTATTTTTTCTCGGCCATCTTTAAAAAAGATTTTCAGTCCATGAGTGTTGCCTAAATAAACATTTCCTGATTTGTCCACTCCAAAATCAAAGGCACTTTCTGTCTTTTTGTATTTTTTAAATCCCTCCAGCTCATCCAATTTTTTAGTGGAAAGATTATAATGATAAATGCCGCTTACGTTAATAAAGAGCCACAGGTTGTCTTTATCAACAAATAAAGGAAGCAATACATACGCCGAATCAAATAGTTTTAATGGTGTATTTTCCAGGTTATCCACCTCAAAGGTTTTTGTATTGATCCGGCAGATTCCAGTCGGACCACAAGCCCAGATATAACCATCTGGCCCCAGGGTTATCCGGGATAATGCCCTTTGTTTTAAGTTACCATCCGCCTTTCTAAATCGCTTAATCAGTTTTTTACTCTTGTCAACTGCAATCAGACCATCTTTTACAGTTGCCCAGATATTTCCATTATCATCCAATACGACAGAAGTGACCTCAAAATCCTTAAATACAGATTTGCCGTCAGGATCATTTAAATCGATGAAAGTAGTCGTATTCGTGCTTCGCTGCCATTCTAACATTCCATTCGAAGTGCCAATATAGTATGAGTTATTATCTTTCGTAGCAACACCCGCGATGTATCCATCATAGCCTTTCCCATCGGATGAAGTAAACAAATATTGGTTATTCACTACTTCGTTCAATTTAAAGTAGCCGATGCCGTTGGGATTACAGATCATAAATATCCATCCTTCCTGCCCTATAGCAATATATGATTGTGAATTATTGCAAATTGATGTAGGGTCAGCAACAGAGTGTCTATAATTGAATATTTTCTTACTGCCAGTATCCCATACATAAATCCCTTCATTTTGTGTAGTAAGTAAATATTGATGATCACCAATTGGTCTCGCTTCATTTATTACTGCAGTTATTTCTTTCCCAAACTGATCTCTTAGTCCGCGAAGGGGATAAGTTATTTGCATTGTGAGAAGGTTCACTGTCTTCAGTTGCGATTCACCAACATCATAATAAAGCAATTCATTCTTAGCCCACGTTTGTAACGCATGGGCATGGGGGATATCAAGGCGGGTTTCAACAGTATTTGTCTTATTATTTACCTTTAAAATACCCTCCTTAAATACAAGCAGGTAATAATTCTCGTCAAATGCGAATGCATAATTCGCACCCATAGATCGATAGGGCTCATAATTCCGAAGTGGCAAAAAATTGAACCGAGAAATATCAATCGAGTCAAGTTTATTTACATCTTGTTGACTGATAAATTGAAAAACCCCGTCTGGAACATATATATAAAACTTTCCATCAGGTGTTTGCAAAAAACTAAAAGCCCTGAGACGTTCTCCATTTCTTCGAAGTGATACCCGGTGCATTTTTCTTTTTTCATCCAGCATGCTTACATTTCCCACTGCGGTTATCATCCATATCCGATCATTCCTGTCACAAGTAACAGCAAGAATGTTGCTGCTTTCTAATTGAGGATACTCGGAGGCATAATATTTTTCTGTGGTCCTCCCATTAAACTTGTTTAAGCCATTACCGGTGCCGATCCATAAATTCCCTTTGAGGTCTACGCATATATCACTTATACCTATATAAGAAAGCCCGTTTGAAGTATTCAGATTGTAAAAAACATGATTGGTTTGGGCCATTAAATGACTCCAAACAC
Organism: Chitinophagaceae bacterium; assembly: GCA_035764525.1. GTDB lineage: Bacteria > Bacteroidota > Bacteroidia > Chitinophagales > Chitinophagaceae > VBAS01. Next base: position 26,710 of record DASTZB010000050.1, read on the forward strand.
CGAGCATAAACAGTATGATCACATTTCTTTTCATTCCTAATCGTCAAGCAAACTAAAGCTACTTTAAATTGAAACTTCTTCGATAAGATATTTAAAATGCAAAAACATTACTCCAGTTAAAGTATTGAAAAGCAATTGAAATTATCGTGGTTTATGATTCTGCGGCATTTCCTACCTATTAAACGGTAAAGCCGCCAGCAAATGCAAAGCGGCTTTGAAAAAACCATCCCTATGGTAATAACTTACAGGTTATAAAGTTTTTGAACATCAGAAGCAGAAAGAGTTCGGTTATAAAAACGCAGATCATCGATTGTACCTTGCCAATATTTACCGGCATACCCAAAGGAATACCCGAGAAGATATTTAGTAAATTCGTCGACAACGGTAAATATGTTTGTAGTTGGCCCGATCTTTTGGTTATCTACATACATTGTCATCTCGTCAGCAGAATAGGTAATCACTACATGGTGCCATTGCTGATCGGCGGGAAATGAACTTCCAGTATATAGACTTGTTGTAAGAAAATCGTTGGCATAAGAATGCACCTGACCCCAGAAACCATTTTCGTCCTGCATAAGAGCGATACCTGTGGAATTGTGCCTAATAATAGAGGGCGCAGAATAAGGATCAGGAAATGTAAGCCGCTTAACCCAAACAGACAATGACATTTTCTGTTGCACGGGCACATTTGCAATGGTTACATAATAGTTTCCATCAAATTTCAGAGCTGCGTTGGAAATCCCTTTCCTGTCGTAAGTATAAATGGCACCGTTGACTCTTGAGAGTGGCATGCGCTGGCCATCAGCTAATTTTTTTGTTTGATCTTTCAAATTGCCGTTAAATTGATATGAACCTGCGAGATCTACAGAAAGCGGATCAAGTACAGGTCTGCCTGGTGAAACGGTGATAGTTGAAATTTCTTCGGAAGCTGCCTTTTGTGTTTCTGGCATTACTTCTTGTTTGCTGCAAGAAACAATAGCAACTGAAATAAATGTTGCCGCGAGAATTTGAAATTGTTTTTTCATTTGTTAAAATGTTTAATGGTTAAAGGTTTGTTTGAAAAAGTTTATTGGTTAATGGTTTTTAATTAGTTTATTTTAATTTCTTTTTTCATTTGCCGATCAAAGCTATAGTTGAGTAAATGCGATCGTTGTGATATTCTACTTAACGGTAATTCATAATGATTAATCGGGAAATAAAAAGCTGTCGGTTAAGACAGCTTCAAAACTTAAATTTATTGTGATCGTGTTAAGAGTTTGCAAGGGTATTTATCTCAGCAGGAGTAAGTACTCTTTGATAAAAGCGAAGATCATCCATGCTCCCTTTCCAAAATATATTACCAAAAGCGTAGCCAATTGAATAATTATCTGTTGGGTCAAAGGGACCGGTACCAGCAGGCGTAGGCGAAGTTCCGATAAGAACACCGTCAATATAAAATCTTAGCTCAGTATTGTCGCGGGTAATTGCCATATGGTGCCATTTCTTATCCGTACCTGATGTTTCTTGAACGAGTTGAATAGCGTTTATCAAACCTGTTTGAAAGCTACCTGCGAAAAAATTGTAGCATTGTTGAAGGATAAATCCTTTAAAGCTGAACACAGAAGAAATCCAACCTGGAGTGGGAAGTGTATCATGTGCTATCCAAACTGACATGGTCGCACCGCTGGGTGTGGATGGAACATTGAATATATCCACACCATAACCCGCATTGAAAAGGATAGCTTTGTTTGCCTGTCCATTCCTGTCGGTAGTGTAAAGAATACGTCCAACGTTTGAAACTCCATCGTGCAATTGACCGGTAGCATCTTTAAGATCACCGTTGAACTCGAAGCGTCCCAGCAATCCTTTACCCGATACTGGCACTAAGCCGTTGCCACCGCCCTTGGCAGCTGTGATCTCTTCGAAATTGCTGGATTTTGGACTTTCAATTTTTTCCTTGCTGCAGGAAATAAATGCAACTGTAATAAAAGTTGCTGCGAAAATTAAGATCTGTTTTTTCATTTTGATTGAAATGTTTAAATGGTTAAATGATTGTTTTAAAAAAGTTTAATGGTTAATGGTTTTTATAATTATATATTAGATCGAGGTTTTATATATTAATAACTATTGCAAAACTGATAATTGCTGTAATCAGGATGATCCTGAGAATCTCTGAGAATAAAACAATACTTTTCATATACAATTATTTTATGGATCAAAAATAGTAGCAGGTTTCAATCACTGCTTTTAAATATTATTCAAAGGCAATTGCTGACTATTCTCCGGAAAATATTTTTTCAGAAAAAATAATTCATTGCCGTTTTTTACCACTCACTCAACGATGGTTGCCATTCGCTAAAAGCAAAAACATTTGAACGTTGCCTTTCTTAGCTTGCATAAGATTTTAAAACAGATAGAGGGAAGTAATATGAGTAATGGTAAAAAAAATATGATATCGAAAGAATTGATGACTGATATATTAATGGTATTACTGCTGGCATGCGCAATCGCCTTATTGGCATTGGTATTATAAATAACCTGAAGCGACCTGCTGTAAAAAATACAAGCAATTGCCGATTATCTACCTCGCCTTCTTAATTAAGAACATATAGTTTGAATAAAATACCGGTAAATAATTGCCATCTACCATTTACTAATAAAAATTCAGGCTCAGCAGTTGTCGGAATTATTTTACATCTGATAAAGAATTAGATTAGTCAACCAAAAACTCACAAGCATGATAACTCCTGAAAAAATTGAAAATAATGTCCTTAAGGATATTATCCTGATCGTATCTGTTGGTATTATACTTTTTGTAATAGCCCAACTGATCTGAAAAGCAGTAACTGCTTTTTGACTCAAGCCCTTTCTTCGGTATCTGTAATTATCCAAATGCATTCATCCTAGCAGAAACTACGGCCCGATATTTGCGCTTACGTTTTTAAGCGCATTTAATTTTATTAAAATAGAGGACGGTTTAGGAAGGCCGCACCATATGGTGCGGCTTTTTCTTTTATCCCTACATTTGAAAAATTTTCCTTATGTACCAAACATTACTCACTTCTATTGAAAATAATGTTTTAACAATCACAATTAATCGCCCTGAAAAATTAAATGCGCTGAACCAAAATGTGTTTACTGATCTCGATAAAGCCCTGGAAGACATTGAAAAAAACCCCGAAATAAGATCTGTTATTATCACTGGCGCCGGGGAGAAAGCATTTGTTGCAGGAGCTGATATAAGCGAAATCGCCGGATTGAATAAAGAAGAGGCAATGGCTTTAGCCAAAAGAGGCCAGGATATTTTTTCTAAAATTGAGCGTTGCAACAAGCCAATAATTGCGGCCGTAAATGGTTTTGCCCTTGGAGGCGGCTGTGAATTGTCAATGGCTTGTCATTTTCGTATTGCAAGCGAAAATGCAAAATTTGGTCAGCCTGAAGTGAATTTAGGTTTGATCCCTGGCTATGGTGGTACTCAAAGATTAGTTCAGCTGATCGGTAAAGGAAATGCGCTGGAACTCCTGATGAGTGGAAATATGATCGATGCACACGAAGCAAAAGAATTAGGCTTAGTAAACCATGTCACAACAGCTGATACATTACTTGAACAAGCAAAATTAATTCTATCAGTTATTAATTCGAAAGCCCCTCTTGCCGTTGCAGCCTGCATTAAAACCGCCAATGCCGTATTTGAAACAACAAATGGCTTTGACCTGGAGATCAAAGAATTCGGAAATTGCTTTGCGACTGAAGATATGAAAGAAGGAACTTCCGCCTTTTTAGAAAAAAGAAAAGCAAGCTTTAAAGGAAAGTAATTTTATTCGAATGCATTTTTGAAAGTGATCGTTTGTCCTTTCATTGTTTTCATTTCCGCAATCCCATTTGCTACTTTTATCTCCGACCGATCAATCCCGGTATTGATCCATGTTTTAAAAGGAAGCTTTATTCTAAGTATTCCGCCAACCTCTGATCTTATTTTTAATTCAATTGGTATACCATTTTCCTTTTTGGCTGAAATAAGAAAAGCACCTTTGGCCCTTAATGTTTTGAAAGAAACATTTTTCCATTCTTTTGGAATAGCCGGAAACACTTCAATAAAATCTTTATGACTTTGCAATAGCATTTCATGAATGCCCTGCGCAAATGCAAAATTTCCTTCTAACGTAAATGGTCTGTAAGTAGCATCCGCATATTGTCCGCCTTTCTGATCACCATTTAAATGAAAACTGTTGGATGAAACAAAATTCGTAGCAAACCTTCTTAAGTTAACTGCAGCCGAATCACCATTCTGTGCTCTGGCATAAATAGAAGCGATCCACGCAAAGGAGTAACCAACCCACTGTCTTGTTCCGAGTTTTTCTATTTGTTTTAAAGAATTTTGAATTACAATTTTATCAATCGAATCTTCCACATTCAAAATTCCCAATGGATGGATTGCATGTAAATGGTTTTGGTGCCGATGTGAGTGTTCAAGATTTTGATCAACTGCAATTGTTAATCCTGTTTCGTTAGAATAAAGTTCCGGGATATCATCTTTTATTCTATGCCAGTATTTGGCAACATTTTCATCTCCGCTAAAAAAATAAATTTCCCATATTTCATCGAATAAATTCTGCACCAGCGCCAGGTCATAATTTGTCCAATTTGAAAACCACGCTTTAATGTTATTATCATTATATTCTGGGGTAGAGCTTAGAGGAAGCCGACGATTATCTTCATCCTGTTTCGTTATATTATCAATAAATTCTGCCACTTCACTGAAATATGGATATGCTTTTGTTTTCAAAAAAGTTTTATCCATACTATATTTCCATTGCCAGTAAAAATGTTGCGCTAACCAGGCTGAAGTTGTCGGGCTCATGGAATATTGAATCCATCC
>DASTZB010000051.1:0-29761 GCA_035764525.1 Chitinophagaceae bacterium
AGGAATTATTTTGTGCAATTATATATTTTAAATAAGAATCCTGAATTAGCCACCAACCAGGCAAACCCAAATGACACTTTAACAAACTCCAAAAATCAATCCAAAGTGCCAGATTCTATTTATGCATTTGATAACAAAAAATTACGAAAAGCTTGGGATAATTTTTTTCTAAGTAATAAAAATGAAGATAGTTCTCAGGTCCCCGAATTATACTTGAAAGATGAAGATTTTAATCGGAGGCCGGGAAAGATGATCTCTTTTTTTCAAACATATAATTATCTAAAATTTAGTAAAAAGAATTTTTTATTTGGAGCCGGCGTAGGTAACTTTTCAAGCAAACTTGCTTTCAGATCTTCAGGCGTACAGAATTTTGGTAGTTATCCTGCAAAATTTAGATATTCTTCAAAGGTTTTTGAGGAAAATCATCTTAAAACCTTTCTTTATTATTTTAATAGAGATGCTTCAAAACATTCAGTTCTTAATTACCCACCTTCAGTATATAATCAAATACTGGGCGAATATGGATTAATTGGCGCATTTCTGTTTACCATATTTTATATTGGTTATTTTATTAAGCAATATAAACGGTTGACCTATGGCAGGTATTTGATCATTGCGTTGCTGGCATTTCTTTTTATGGAGTATTGGTTTGAGATGTATTCTCTTATTGTCTTCTTTGAATTACTTATGTTATTGAATTTAAAGGAAAATATTTCCTTAAATCCAAGTAAAGTTATAGCACGTAATTTAGTATGAGGACGACTTATTTATTTTGTAGTGCTGCGACTCAATAGAAATTATGACAAAAACAAGGCTAAAAGTATTAAGGCACTATCTTAAGGGAAAAGGAAATACATCTTTTGATGAAATTGTTAACTTCTTCTTTGCGCCTTCATATGAAAGCATAGCGAAAAAATTCATTCAAAAGATAGAAAAAGAGGATAAGTATGATAAAATTTATTTTGCAGGAATTTCAGAGCCCTTATATTACCCTAAAGGCATCAATAGTCATTCTCTCCATCTTGTGACAGTAGAATGTTTCAACACAAAAAACTGACATTATTATGAAATCCCGCAAACGAGTGTTTCACCCAATGATGTTGTTATTGATTGTGGGGCTGCTGAAGGCTTATTCGCACTTAAAATTTACGGCAAATGCAAAAGGGTTTATTTGATTGAACCGCTATCAAAATTTGTAGGCTCTTTAAATATGACTTTTGAAAAAGCATATAATGTAGAAATTTTGCCATTAGCTATTTCAGATAAAGAATATTCGACTAAAATTTCCGATAACGATATTTCTTCGGCTTTATCAGATACAGAAGAAGGAGAGAGAGTAAACGTTACTACTCTAGATAAGATTTTTTTAGAAAAGAATATTCCTGGCCATTATCTGAAAATGGATTTGGAGGGTCATGATTTCAAAGCTCTGATAGGGGCAGAAGGTTTGATCAGAAAATATATGCCTAAAATAGCTGTTACAACTTACCATGATATTAATCATGCCTCGCAAATCGCCAACTTTTTAAAATCTATAGCGCCGGATTACAATATATTCTGTAAAGGCATATACCAGGAAACAGGTTCTCCTGTCATGCTACATGCGTGGATTGATAAACAAGTTTAACTATGCAGGGTTTGTCAATAAATTATGTGTGAGAGCGAGGATTTCTTCTACTTGTATATCTAACATACATTGGCCTTCAGTAAATGATCCCGTAACCACACATTTTGTTTGTAAACAGGGAGAGCAGGGATACTTGTGATACAATACTCGTTTTTCAGCCCCCAAAGGTTTCACCTGTTCCGGCAGCATTGGACCATATAAAGAAATAGCCGGAGTAAATGAAGAAGCCGCAATGTGACTAACTGAGGAATCGATGCCAATAAACAAGACAGCTTTGTTAATCAGGACTTTTACTTCTATAAGTGAGATCATGCCACACAGGCTTAAAAAAATACTTTCATCATTTATAACTCTATTGATCTTGTTGGCTCTATCGACATCTTCTTTACCGCCTGCCATGATGCATTGTAATTGATACTGCTTATGAAGTTTTTGAACCAAATCAATAACCTTACTTTCCTGTAGCCGACGTAAAGGAGCTGTCGCACCATTAAAAAGCACTATATATCTTTTTTTAATTGGAAATTTATTAAAAATGTCTATATCCTTATCAGTATGATAAACTTCCGGCTTTTCATATTCTTTTATGGGAGCAAAACTCTTTAAAAGCTGGTAATTTTTTTTTATTTCATGTAAATCAAAGTCGTAAGGAACACAATGAGTAAGTAAGAAATGTCCACCAGATCTGTCATTAGATATTCTCGTAGGTATATGTGGCAACCAACCAAACAAAAAAGTCTGCCGTATATCTCCACGTAATTCAATAAAAACGTCAAACTTTTCTGCCTTTATTCTTTTAAAAAGTTTTCTATATTCACTTATAAACGATTTCTTTTTAATAGTATCTTTTCTGGCACGACTCCACCAGGGGCAATTAATTGTCCAAATTTCATCTATATAAGGATTATTTTCAACAACAGATTTTGCCCATGAGCCACAGATGAGGACAATTTTGCACCCTGGAAACTTCTCTTTTAAGGAATGATACACCGGTGTAGATATAAGGACATCTCCGATATAATCAAGCCGTAAAATTAGAAATTTAGGTTTAGTCGTATTAAGTGAAATGGTCTTATTTTGAACAAACCTAAAAGGTAACGTAAGTAAGTATAATAGAACATTTAAAGCATACGCAAAAATCCTCTTTCTTCTTTCTAAAACGTGCATAAATAAGATTAGTAAAGTTTAAAAAACACGCAGGCAAATTTGTTAATACTATTCGGAACTTATCTGGCATTTATTGAAAGTTGTTTTTTAACTATCCAATCGCAACAGAGATTCCCATTTTTTCAAAATTATTTCTTTTTCAAATGCAGTTGCTCTTTCCATACCCTGTTGTACATATTTATTACGTAGTTCCTCATTGTCTAATAAAGTACTAATGGCTTTTTCCCACTCGATTATTATTAAATCATCTACTGGATCATCTATAGATGGTGACGGTAATGAAGGAGCTAACACCCCTGCGCAATGGAATTCTGTTTTAGAAGTATGTTCCGATGGGTTGGTATCCGGTGCAATAATTTCTCTTGGCCCGGACTGGCAATCGGCCGATATTACCGGCAATCCGCTTTGCATAGCCTCAATGATTGTATTAGGAAATCCCTCAAAGGTTGAAGAAAAAACCAGCAGCTGGCTTTGCTTCATATACTTAAAAGGGTTTGAATCAAATCCAAGAAGAAATACATCATAATCTAGGGAGAATTTATTTGAGGAGGTCCGATCATAAAGTTTTAGATCTAGTTCAGCCGCATAATTTAGCAGCTTCATTTTAAAACGACGTTCACTTTCTCCCTCTCCGATAATAACTAACCTGGCTTCGGGATAACGTCCCTTGAGTTTTTTAAAAACCTCTAACAATAACCATTGCCCTTTTGCAGCAGTTATGCGACCGACATTTAATAAAATTTTTTGGCCAAATAAATTGGCTAAGTCTATGTCGGAAATTGACTCTTCTGACAATTTATTAATGGCAACTGAGTCCACATAATTATGGATAATTTCAAGCTTTTCTTTTCTTATATCAAATGATTGTTCAAGATCAATTGATGCCAATATAGAAGGAACTATTACGGCTTCAGCTTGGTTATATAATCGTTTAATAAAACCTGTGAGGATCCTTGTTTTAGGGCTATTCTGCATTTCTTTTGATAGGTTTGTGCGCATGCTCAGAAATATATGTTCTTTCCTTTTTGATAGTACATTAATAATATTCGCCTGCTCTCCGAAGGAAACGCAAGTTTCAAATTTATTATCACGTTTCAACTTACGCAGTTTCATGATAAGTATAAAGAAGCGAATAGTTCTTTGTATGCCGTTATTGTGAACGGGATTTTTTGAGAAGGGAAGTTTGATACGGATCAGCTCACCCTTATAAGGATATGTTTTTTCTTCTATATCATAAACAGCGATTTTTATATTGTATTTATCGCTTAATGCCATACTTAAATTCGACACCACTCTTTCCGCACCTCCTCCGTATAATCTGTAAATAATAAATAATATATTTTTTCTTAATAACATAATTCTAGTTTCAAAAAGCAATTTTGATTAAACTTATCGATTCTTTAAAAACCCGATTCTTTTATTGTACGTGTCCTTTCTCGAAAGAATAGTCAACTTTTTATGGAATTTTTTTCATGCTTTGGTTATTTCATAATTTCCTTGTACAACGCTACGTATTTGTCAGCAATAATATCTATGTCAACCCGGGCCTTGATGGTAGCACTTGCTTCAAGTCCCATTTCACTCGCCTTATTTGGTTGCGATAGCAGATCACAAATAGCATTGCTTAAAGATGGAATATCGGCAACAGGAACAAGCAATCCGTTCTTATAATGATCAATCAGGTCATTATTTCCTGAAATATTCGTTGCAATACAAGGTAAACCCCATAACATTGCTTCCATAAGGGCATTCGACATGCCTTCCCTTCTTGAGGGTAAAACAAAAAGGGAAGCAGATGCGTAATACCTATCAAGATCAAATTGCTTTCCTTCAAGCTGTACAGAGTGCTCTATACCCAACTGTTTTGTAAATTGAAAATAATCTGAAGTGGCGCCCTCTCCAACAATAAATAACTTTGCATTGGGAAATTTTTTATTTACACTTACCCACGCTTTTAATAATAAATCTATTCCTTTTGCCGGTTGCTGATAAAGGTTCCCTACAAAAAGAACATTCATAGCATTATTTGATCTTATATTTTCTTTTTTTGGATCGGGAATTTCAATGCCGTTAGGAATGCGAATTATCTTATATCCAGGTACCCCTTCCATTAAGAGATTTTTTTCAATTACTGCTGTCATCGCAACAAAATAGGAATGATTTATGATCATCCGTTGGAGCTTAGAACCAGACGGATATCTGCCCAAGCTTCTAAAACCATTCATTGTTGAATCTTTAATGATAACTTTCTTTTTAAGTACTTTACCCAATCTTGCAGCTACAATGGCCGGCCATTCCATTGTATGGGCATGAATAATATCAAATTCTTTTCTCTTTGGCCATAAAAAGAACAAACAATGCAGGTAAAATAAATTGTAATAAAAAACTGTGGGCAAACGAATAGGTCTGTCTATTTCATCAACTTTATCACGGGTATCGTCGTATTCGATCTTAACTGTTTTTTTTGTATTCTTTTTTTTGAAAGCTGATAAAAATTCAAACAACCTGCTGGCAAAAGAATACAACCGCATAAGAGGCATCCCTTCAATATTGGCGCTGCCTTTTACTTTTCCCTTGCCTGGTGTAATAAACTGAATTTTTATTCCTTTTTTCACGAGCTTTTTTCCCAACTGCAAAGCCTGCTTCTCTGCACCACCTGCCTCAAGTGGGGGAAGTGACGATAGCAACATGATAACCCGTATGGTCCTGTCATTTTTTAAATTCATGAGCCAAATCGCTTAAACCAATATTAATGACTTCATTTTTGCGGCAAAAAATAAGGAATCTTTCTAACTCTGTTAAATATCTTTCACAGTCTTCGTCAGTATTTGTATAAGGACTTAATCCCGGCAATACTTCCACATTATGAAACATCATATTAAATACAATGCAATCTCGTGTAGAATATGAAGAAAGATATTGATGGTACAGGAAAAGCATATCTTCAAAAGGAGAGTAGTAAGGTCTTAACCAAATGGGTTTGTATTTACGCCTTGCATGAAGTAACCCTGCACCAGAAATGATAAATTCCTTCAAAGGGTTTCTTTCTTTTAATGTAATGGAAATTGGCACTTGAAGAATATTACTGCTGTTAATTTCATGAATTATATTTTCTGCATCTATAAAATAAGGTTGCTCCGGGGCATCAGTAAAATCAACAGGCTGTTCACGAGTAGCATCATTCCAGCATATGTGAGGAGTAACACTAGTATCCACGAGGTAATTCAATTTGACAAGACTTTTTATAGTATTGCTGCCAGCACTATAACGACCTGCCCGAAAAGCGGTAGGTTTATAGTCAAACTGTTGTTCGAAAAGAAATGTGATATTTTTTATCTTTTCAAATTCAATCTGTGGAGGATAAAAACAAGAATTGTCTGTTCCTTTCTTACCAGCATAATTATCAAATTTCTTTTCTGGCTCTATGAATTCTGGGTGTAAATGTGTTCCTAATTCGTATCTGCCGGTTAGATTTTTAAGAATACTGACACTTTCTTTATTTTCCAGAACTACGTTATTGATGAGATATGTAGGAATAATATCATATTTATTAAACAGAGGTTGTAGTCGTTGAGCAATTCCCTCTGTAACGCCTTTGAACGTGAGAGGATTTGAGTAATGCCAGGTAGAAGAACAGTCAGGTTCAACATCTATAGTAATGACAAGAAACTTTTTCATACCTGCTGAATGGGAATTATTTTTTTAAATTTCTGCTGCCACAATACCAGGTTTAATAGATACCATACAACAATGCTGTATTTTTTATTGCCTGCATAATATTTTTGTACCATATTCATATATAGCTTGTCATCTAATGATAAGGCGGAGAGGCTTTCTTGATTTATGATTGAGAGTGCTAAGTCTTTCCATTCAAGACGTAGCCATTTGTCTAACGGGAAATTAAAGCCTTTTTTTGGGCGATTGATATCATAATGTGGTGCCAGTCGTTGTAATAGTTCCTTTAAGATAGCTTTATATTTGAATTTTGCATTTGATTTTGAGTGTTGTGGCAATGATAAAGCATAATCTACAACTTTATTGTCAAGGTATGGAACCCGAACTTCAAGACTTGCAGCCATACTAGCCCTGTCTACTTTATATAGCATGGCATCTGAGAGATATGTTTTAAGATCTAACAATCCGACTATCTTGTCTTGACGGTCATATATTTGTTCAATTTCTTTTGTGGCCCAAACAGGTTGCTCCCATATTGGTTGTTCAGTTAAATGATACAGCATTGGCGAAAGGAAAAGGGTAAAATGACGGTGCAAAGGATCGTGCTCAAGCTCTAAAGCGATTTTTGATTGCCAGTATTTGCTTGGAATAATCGGTCTAATGGCGCCGGCAATTTCTTTTGGCACATCGATTTTGTGGTACTTATCTGTCAAGTGTAATGAAGGTCTTTTCCATTTTTCATAGCGACTATAACCCCAAAACAATTCGTCTGCTCCGTCACCGGATAGGGCTACAGTAACATGCTCACGAGCCTTCTTGGAAATAACCCAGTTTAGTAGCGATGTATAATCTCCAAAGGGCTCATCAAAGAAGTCATAGAGATTTTTTAAATGTGAACCAATAAAACCCGCATCAATGTTTAAAATATGACACTTTAATGCCGGATTACTGAAGCCGTTGATGTAACTAAGGGCATCTTTACTTTCGTCAGAAATCGTCTCTTCTCTGAAAGCAACCGTAAAAAAATCGAACTGTTGCGAGTTTGGGTAATGTTTATTTATTAATGCAGCCAGCAAAGACGAATCCACCCCTGAGCTGAGAAAAAGCCCCAGCGGTACATCTGCTATTAGTTGCCTTGATAGACTATCAACTAGCACAGATTCCAATAATACGGGATTGCTTTCTTCTGCTTTAGTATTTGTCATGGAGTAAGCATCCCAAAAAGCATGTGGCTGTAATTGCTGTTCATTTGCTAAATCATTAAATGAACCTTTTATAAAATGACCTGGTGGTAATTTATATATTCCCTTTACGATAGTATGAGGAGTTGGAATGAATTGTGTCCATAAAAACATATTTACAGCTTCTGGCTTTATTTCTGGCAATGGACCGGTTAATCTCAAAACAGAGTTTAATTCGGAACCAAATGAAAGCGTTTTGGCTTTCTGGGAATAATATAACGGTTTAATGCCCATTCGGTCACGAGCTAATAAAAAAGTTTTTTCCCGTTTGTCCATCCAGCAAAAAGCAAACATACCATTCAATTGGCTCAAAGCATTTACTCCCCAATGTCGAAGAGCAAAAAATAAAACTTCTGTATCAGAAGTGGTGTGGAAAACATAACCCTCTTTCATAAGGGCTCCTTTCAATTCTACATAATTATATATTTCACCGTTAAACGTAAGTACAAAACGATTATCCTCAAAAGGTTGATTAGATCTTTCATCGAGGTCAAGAATAGCGAGTCGGTTAAAGAACAACATATTGTTGCCTGTATCAACAGTATTCATTTCTTGATCATATATCCTGATGCCATTATTATCTGGTCCCCGGAAGGCAACCTGGTTTGCTATTCCTGATATTTGTTGTCTACAAATAACAAAAGAATTATTTAATAAGCCTGCAAAACCACACATATTATTCGCTTTTTTTTATGATCCAAATTGTTCGCTGCCTGTCGTAATCGCCTAATTTATTGATCGTTGCTTTTATATCCTTTGCCAGATAACTGATGTCGTGATTAAATTTATACTCTCTGTCCTGTACGGTGTCTATAATGATTTCACCGTCCAGCAGAAGATTGTTATGAAAGTAAGTTTCAATTTTTGGTTTTAAGACAGATGGAGCAATGTGGTGTATCCAGTTTACTAATATGATAGCATCAGCTTTTTCATCCAGATTTGATTCGGGAAACTTAAACCACTTGAAGTTGACTTTTTTCTTAAACGTAATTCCAGATAAAAAACAGGCGGCTTTAAGTACATCAACGTCTATATCGTAACCTATTTTGTGGATAGAATTAATGTTACGGATTATATCGCCCAGTCCACAGCCAATTTCTACAACTGTATTGTTACTAGCTTTAGATTTTGAGTTCAAATACCTGGTAATATCTTTTGCGTATTTCTTCTCATACAGAGTACTCAAATGCCATTTATCAAACCCAAAATATAAATACAGGAGAAAACGGAAAAAACGTTTAAGTAAAGCAAATGCCTTTCGAACAAGTTTCTTCAAATAACTTTTCATGCTTTACAATTTCGGACAGTAATAAAGAACGGACATCATTTAACCCTTAGCATCCCTTTATTTCATTCAAAATAGCCCTATATTGGATAGAAAATGATGAATCACATCAGATCTTTTTTCCTATGTAAATTAAATTAGGGTTTAAATGCTGCATTTTTTTTACCCTTCTGTAAAATTCCAAGCCAGTTCTTATCATCTCTCTTCTGCCCAAATCCTTGCTATCGCAAAGTTCTTTTTTAAATCCAAACTTACTCATTGTTTCTGTAATACTCTCTCGGGTAAAGCTCCGCACATGTTGAACCCGATGAAACATACCCCCACAATCAGGGCAAATAACCTTAAGGTTATCGAGGTTCTCTTCATTTCGTGTAGTGATTACCACATAGCCCCCCTTTTTAACTAACCTGTTTATTTCTTTAAGTGTGGGCTCATAATGCGTCTCCAACAAATGCTCAATGGTTTCCATGAAAAATACACATTCGTAATGTTCTGACGGAAGCATGGATGGAAGTGATTTAATTTGGATACACGTCTTAAAATTTTTATTATTAGCAAATTTGTTGCTAACATATTTTACGGAATCTTCAGAAAAATCACAGCCGCTCACATTCTTAGCGCCATACTGCAATAGGTAATCAATCAGAAAACCCTTTCCCGATCCATAGTCAAGAATGTTTGTTTTTAAGTCAATATATTTCGACGAAATTTTAATGACTTTTCTACCAACCTGTTGGGCAAAATATTGTAACTGCGGCATTTTACTAAAGCTGTCCCAAAAGCGGGCAACTTTCTCATCAGTCCATTCTACATCATGCAATTTGAAATCCATAGTAATGTTTTATTCTATATAAGGCGATTAAAAATTGACAAATATATAATCATTTAAACTATTCGGTTTCATTTCTATTCAGTCTATGAAATGGAGTGTAAGTAAACAACAATTTCAAAAAGTGGTTTATCTCCGGGCTAAGGTTCATTTTCCAATTAACTATTGATAATATTATAATGTATAGCATACCACCTAAAATAAGATTCACAAACCCTAGGAGAAAGGATAGTAAACCCTTTACAAACATAACCAGTATAAGTATAAAAAAGTTTAAGGCAATTATTCTCAAAAATACCAATAGCATTCTTCCATAATTTATTTCCGGAAAAAATTTTTTCAACAAAATATAGCAAATTAAAACATTAAGAACATGAAGAGCTATTAAAGCCATGGGATAGCCGATAATGCCGGTTTTTTGTATGGCGACCCAAATAAAAAAAATCAAAACAATATTGAAGGCAGCTTGGTAAGCGAAAGATTGCATGATTTTCTGCCCAGCCATAAATAACCTTGCTACCAAAGTATTTATAGCCAGCATAGGTAATAGTAAAGCCAAATACTGCAAAAACAAAGAGGTATTAGCTACACCGGATTTTTCAAAAGCACCATGCTCCAAAAAGAAAGAAGTTATTGAAGAAGAATAAAGAAAGAAAATGCTACTGATGGCAGTTAGTATAAATAACAAAAAAGATGTAGTGGATAGAAAAATCCTGTTGATTTCAGAAAATTCTTTTTTGGCATACAACTCATTAAACTTTATTCCTGAAACAGATGAAAACTGGTTCGTGATTAAGGTTGTGGGTATAGACGATAATTGTTGTGCAAAATTCAAGGAAGTAATAATACCCGTATTAAAGCCACTCAGCAAATATAATGGTGCATACGAACTCAGCGATGTGGTAATATTTCCCGCCTGTGCAAAAGCAATATTCTTCCATATTCGTTTATCGATATGTAATCGCTTAAACCGGAATTGCCATTGTAGTTTTTTTTTCAACAGGATTACCAGGATAATGAAATTAATAACATAGGATATTATCAATCCCGTTAATAAGCTTAATATATCCAGCACACTATGAAAAAGAAACACAAATAGAATGGAAAAAACCCCATTTATTATTCCTGCAATCATTGGTATTGAGAAGAATTTGTACGATGTTAAAATGTCTGTTAAAAGATTTACTACCGGAATGAGCAGGATTAATGGAGTAGCTAGTAATAAAATATCAGCTTCATTTTGTAAAGACTCCTTGGGAAAATCAGAAATAATTATAAATGCATTAACCGGGTTTAAAAAAAGAATTGCACAAATGAATACGGTTAACAGCACATAGAGATAGAAAAAGTAATTTAAAAATTGCATTGCCGGCAACTCTCCCTGCTGGATCCGTAATCGCATTGATTCAGGAATTAGCACCGAGGCATTCAGGCTGGTAATAAAAGCTGAGAAAATTAATATCGTATTGTACGCATAAAAATAAACATCGGTTTTGATCTGTGTGCCGAAAAAATATGCTACTATGATGCTGCTTAAGAAAACTAATCCTTTATTAATTACATTATATAAAGTAGAAAGAGCTATCCCCCTTTTATATGATTCAGCTTTAAAGACCATTGTGTTTTTATAAAGAAATGACTAAATTCTAATAGAGAATAAGGTTGTTGCAAAAATAATGGACAAACTTCCATTTGACCGTATTATCGTTTTTCATAAACATTTTTAAAGACAAAGTATTTTCTAATGATGCCGCCCTTGCCAACAATTGAGGAAATATATTCGAGCAATATGGCAATCGGAAGTATCAACAAAATACTTATTCTGAGCGAGATACTTTTTTTGTTTTTAAGTTCATAAATAATATTTTTTTTATAGCCTAATCGTTTCAAAAGACTATCTGTCATTCCTAGTACACCAAGATGTATAGAGAAAAAGCTTTTCTTGACTTGAAATAACCCTATTTCATTGCAAATTTTATCCAGGCTTTCAGAAGTAAAATGACTTAGATGACGCGGAACATCCAGGTGCATCCATTTATCCTTTGCAATAGAAGATTGAAGACTGCTGAAATTTGGTACTTCAATGATAATTAGTGCATCTCTTTTGAGATTTTGGGTAATTAATTCTTTGAGTAAAGGTTTGGGTCGAGGCAAATGCTCAAGTACATGAAGTAGAGTTAGCACATCAAAATGTGTATTAAATATATTGCCAGTTGAATAAAACTCTGTATTTACATCAAGTCCGTAAACTTCTTTTGCATATGCGGCTCTTTCCAAAGAGGTTTCCACGCATTTTACAAGCCATCCGTTTTCTTTCGCGAGGCTTCCAAATTTCCCTTTTCCGCTGCCGAAATCCATCAAATAACCCTTTTGAGGCTTAAATGAGATTATTTTTCTTATAACCTTTCCATATTCTTTGGTAAGAATTTTGTCAAACACAGAGTTTCGATTTTCGACAATTTTGTAAACTTCATCGTTATATAACTTATCAGCCTCGATATCTTTTTTGAAAAAAGAATAATAATGTCCGCACTTGTCACATTTTACAATATCAGCGGAAGTAATGTGAGACACTTTTTTATAGACAACAATATGCTCTTCTGCGCCACAAAGAGGACAGCATATATTCATAGGTATTATTTTTGGCTAATTATTTCTTTAGTCGTTTTCCCAAATAAAATTTCATAATCAGCGATGATCTTCTTCCAATTATAACTTGTTTTAATTTTTTCAATATTCTTCTGCCGGTGCTGCAAAATAACATCTGGCTGAAGAGACTGGGTAATGATTTCTTTGACCTCGGAGGGTACTGAAAAATATCTGGCCTGATCACCTAAAATTGCTCTATTAAACACATTGTCATGTGCCCCTATATTGCATCCACAAGCCATAGCCTCCAATAATGACGGATTGGTACCGCCAACTGAATGTCCGTGAAAATATAAAGCCGAATAATGACGAAGGGCATTTATTATAGCCTGATCATAAATTGCATCCGGGAACCGAATAGAATCCGAAGCATATTTTTTAAAAAGAAATTGGCCATACTTATTATCAGTACTTCCTATTATGAGCAAGGGGTAGAATTGTTCTGACTGGAGATAACCAAGGATAACGGGTTCAATATTATTTTCTGGTTCCATTCTTGCAATCAGGAGATAATATTGATTTCGTTTGAGACCGAAATTGGTCAGAGCCTCTTCAACAAAACTGCCCGGAATGTCGGCTCCATAAGGAATATAAAGGGCCTCTTTTTGATACTTTTTTTTTATATAATCTTTGATACCTATAGAATCTGCAATAAGAGTATCTGCATAATTAGCCGCCAGGCTCTCAGCCCATTTCAAAAAACGTTGCGTGAGCTTATTATATTTGGCCCGCTTCCACTCCAGGCCATCCATATTTACAATGTTAACGGCATCTTTTGGCCAGTAGCGATGCCAAACCGAACTGCTTGTATATCCCAATTGTAATAGGATATCAAAATTTCTTCTCCTTGCATCGCGAAGGCAATTGAAGTCATATATAAACTGGCCTGCTGTCCCAATTTTATTTTCCGGATCGGCACAATGAATAATTTGAACTTCCTTCCAAAACGGTTGTTTGTACGAGTGAGTGCTGGAATTGTAAACGAATACCCCATGGCCTTTTTCTACAAGTCCTTCAGCAAGATATTGAGCAAACTGCTCAAATCCTCCATAAGTATTCGGGATACCGCGAGTACCAAGAATGCCAATTTTCATGAATGATTAAACCAGTCTATTTTTTGGTGGTGCGAAAGTAGCAAGAAATATTAGAAATGGTTTGTCATGTATGTACGTAATACCTCCTAAATTACATCTTTAAACCAATCGGGAAATTAACAGTCTGAGCCAAACAATAGCATGAAATACAGAAAATTAAATTGATCTTGAGCAACGTTTTAAGAAAGGAAATTGTCAAAAGGGGAAAAGGGCAACTTAGGTTAATTTTTTTAACAATAAATACCACTTTCAGGGTATTGGAGGAAATCTTTAAACCAATAGTTTTGTCCTATTCTATGATTTATGACACACCCTATGGTGTTAGTATCTAATGAAAAAACTAATGATAGCAACCAACCAACAAGTCGAGTCGTATTTATTAATGACAGAAACAGGAGAAAAGCCTTTTCGTAATTATATTGACAGTAAAGAAATCTTTCTTCTTCTTAAGAGATTTTTTGATATTGTATTTTCTTCGTTCGTTATTATTTTTCTGTTAAGTTGGCTTACCCCTCTAATTGCTATTGCAATAAAATTAAATTCAAAAGGGCCTGTTTTTTTTATCCAACGGCGTGTCGGCAGAGGTCTGAGAAGTTTTGGATGTATCAAATTCAGAACAATGATTCCCAACAATCAGGCTGACAAACATGTTGCATTTGAAAATGATAATAGAGTAACCCAACTCGGTAAATTTCTTCGTAAAACGAGCCTGGATGAATTGCCTCAGTTCATAAATGTTTTCATTGGTAATATGAGCATTGTGGGCCCAAGACCACACATGTTTGTAGATTGTCATAGATTTTCTGAATATATTCAAGATTATAAGTGTCGAAACATGGTGAGACCAGGTATAACTGGCTTAGCCCAAGTAAAAGGATTTCGGGGCCCTGCCGAGAATTCCTATACAATTGTTTCCAGGTTTTATTATGACTCAATTTATATTCAAAATCTCAGTTTTCGTATGGATGTAAGCATTGTATTCAAGACGGTATGGCAAGTATTGAACTTGATTTTGTTTAACAATGTTTTTAAAAAAGAAGAGACTAAAAAAATTAATTCCGATCCTTCCAAAATCGCGGCTTGAGTTGTAAGACCGTTTATCCTAATACTTCAGATTGGGTTAAACGAATTCTGTTTTTGAAGGTTTTTTTTGTTTAAGTACCTGATAAATTTCCGATAGATCAATAATGAAAAAATTGCAGAAACTATCCCAATACACATTCCGGCAAAAATATCAGTGGGAAAGTGTTGAGCCAAATAAACCCTTGAATAGCCAGCGAGCAAAGCAAGTAAGGGAAGAATCAATGACCATGACTTTCTATTGATTATGTAAGCCATAATAAGTGCCATAGCAAATGCTGTTGTTGTGTGGCCTGATGGAAAACTATGAGTTCTTCTCATTGCAACACCCTCAATTATATGCACCGGAAAGTTTTCAGACAGGTAACTAATTGGTCTTAATTCATCAGGATAAACAACCCGTTTTAAAAACTGTGCTAAAATGGTGGAGATAATAACCGCTGCAACAACTGCAATAAAATATTTTCTTCTATAAAAAAAACAATAAATGCCTAAAGGTACCCACATTAACCCGTCGCCGTAATGAGTAAAATATTTAAAGAATTGATCTGTTATCTCATTGTGATTGCTATTAATAAGTTGAAATGCGCCGTTTTTTCCAAGTACAAGAATTAATATACCTGCGCCGAAGGCAATAATAGTAGCTAAAATAAAAGCAATTCCGAAATTATTTGTCGGTCTTTCCTGGAGCAAGGATAGAATTTTTACAAAAATAGTACGAGTTCTCCAGCTCTCATAATGTGATGCCGGCTAGTTCCAGGCTTTTCTTTTTCAGTTTCCTTACTTCAACATCTTCAATTATTGGCTCCGGGGCAAGAATAAGAGATACATTATCTTCTTTCCACCATTTTGAGTTTTTAAGTTCTGAAAACGGCAGTACCCCAACTAGATAATTGCGATTCAAATCCGCATGCCATTCTTCGATCCATTCAAATTTTTCTTTTGGGATATATCCGTTATTGTCAAAACTAATATAAACTTTCAAATAAAAATCTTCTGTAAGGTGGTTGGGTTGATGATGATAAAGTTTCTTGTACTCATAATGATAATCATATCGCAATGCGGAAATATCGCTTAGCACTGCCGATCCGGTCGGGAAACTACCTGCGCCTTTTCCATAAAAAAATTGTTTATCAGAAAAGCCACTTTCTATCACTACCCCATTGTATTCATTTTTTACAAAAGCAAGCTGGTCCTGCTGGTTTACAAATTGTGGCAAAACAAACGCTGCCACACCGCCATTATTAAGTTTTTTTGCCTGTGCCACTAATTTTATTTCGTAATGTTTTTCTCTCGCTACGGCCGCATCATTTTGATTGATGTTTTGTATTCCTGTAAAAACAATATTCTCAGGCCTCTCAACAATTCCGTAAGAATGATTCAACAGAATGCTCCATTTATTCAATGCATCATACCCTTCGATATCAAGAGTAGGATCAGTTTCAGCGAAACCAGATTGCTGCGCCAGTAATAGGGCTTGTTTGAATTCTAATTTATCTTCAAACATTTTTGTTAGAATAAAATTAGTGGTGCCATTTGCAATAGCTTTGACCGATTGCACAAGATCATTATCATAATATTCTTCCAAATTCCTGATTATCGGAATTGAAGCGCAGGCTGCGGCTTCATATAATAGAGAAAGGTTGGTTTGTTTTTGAAGTCCTAAAAGTTCAGGCATATTTTCCGCCAGCATCTTTTTGCTTGAGCTTACCACATCTTTTCCATTTTTTAATGCAGTTGCTACGATCTCAAATGCCGCTTCTGTCTCGTTAATCACTTCAACAATGACGTTTATCTCCGGATCAAAAAGCAAATCATTTTTATCTGTTGTGAACAATTCAGGCGGGGCATTTCTTTTTTTACCAGGATGCTTGATACAGATTTTCTTTATTGTAGCTTTTAATGAAGGAGTCTGGTTCAGGATATGATAAAGTCCTTCGCCAACTACACCAAATCCGAATAGACCGATTGTAAGATTCTTGTGGTAACTCATTTTATATTTTTTATAAATTAGAAATTTAACGCTTTGAATATCATAAAACAAAAAAGCTCACCCAGATAAATCAGGTGAGCTTTAAATATTTTGAAGACTATTTTTTAGCTTAAACGCTGACTTATCTATCCCGGTTTACGGGTTGGAATTGGCACCTTTTCACGACATCGGAGTCGGATAGGTTGTCAAGGCGTCGTCGGGCCATATCCCTCAGCCTTTCTTGATAAGCATCCTTATATAATATTTAAGAGCTGTTGCAAAGATAACTGGGAAGACAGGAAAGTTCCAAAAACAAATCACAAATTCCATTTTTTGCAAACGGTTGTTTGAAAGGAAACAATGCCGGCACGTTATTGTTGCTATCTTCGTTCCCCTTTTTTACTATGGCGAAATCAAAAGATAACGGGATCACTGTTGAGGAAATAAATCATGAAGCGATTGAGGTACATGGCGCAAGAGTTCATAATCTCAAGAATATTGATATTTCTATTCCAAAAAATAAACTGGTCGTCATTACAGGAATCAGTGGCAGTGGCAAATCATCCCTTGCATTTGATACTATCTATGCAGAAGGCCAGCGTCGTTATATGGAGACCTTCGGAGCTTACGCAAGACAGTTCATTGGCGACATGGAAAGACCTGATGTTGATAAGATCACCGGACTTTCGCCTGTAATTTCTATAGAACAAAAAACCACAAACAAAAACCCGAGATCAACGGTTGGTACAGTTACCGAGATCTATGATTTCCTACGACTATTATATGCAAGAGTAGGGGAGGCTTATTCCTACAACACAGGCAAGCCGATGGTAAAATGGAGTGAAGAAGAAATTGTTGAGAATATTTTTAAAAAATATAAGAATAAAAAAATATCGCTGCTTGCACCATTGGTAAGAGGAAGAAAAGGACATTATCGTGAATTGTTTGAAGATGTTCGCAAAAAAGGTTATTTAAAAGTAAGAGTGGACGGCGAAGTAAAAGATCTGGTTCCAAAAATGCAGATCGATCGTTATAAGATACATGATATAGAATTAGTTGTTGATCGTTTGCAAGTGACTGATGATCTAAAAACAAGGCTAAGTCAAAGCATACAGCAAACTTTAAAGCTTGGAAAAGACCTGATGTTTTTATTAGTAGATGAAAAGCAGATTGTGCAGTACAGTAAGCAATTGATGTGTGAGGACACAGGTATCAGCTACGAAGAACCATCGCCCAATTCGTTTTCTTTTAATTCACCCTATGGCGCTTGTCCAACCTGCAAAGGACTTGGAAATATTTTTACAATTGACCTGGATTTGGTAGTGCCTGATAAAAAGCTAAGTGTCAAAGAAGGTGGTATTTCACCACTAGGAGAGGAAAGAGATGCGAGTGTATTTCAGCAGGTGGTGGAGTTTGCCAGGAAGTATAAAATAAAATTAGATACGCCTATAGGAAAATTGCCGAAGCAGCAATTAGATCTTCTTTTATTCGGTGATAAGAATATCAGTTCAACAATGGAAGTTGATGCGGCAGATGAATCTGTGCCTCATGAATACACAGGCAGCTATGAAGGAATAGTGCCGATGTTGAAAAGATGGTTTGTTTCAACAAACAGCACGGAGTTTTTAAGAGATTGGGTGCAGCAATTCACCACACTAAAAATTTGCAGCACGTGTAACGGTGCGAGATTGAAAAAAGAAAGTCTTTGGTTTAAAGTTCTTGGAAGAAATATTTCACAGCTTGGTGAAATGAACCTTGATAATCTTGCTGCCTGGTTTGATGGTATTGAATTAAGAATTACAGATAAGCAAAAGAATATAACAAAAGATGTTTTAAAAGAAATAAGAGAAAGGCTTCAATTTCTTTTGGATGTTGGCTTGACTTATCTCACACTCAACCGCGCTTCAAAAACGTTAAGTGGTGGTGAATCACAAAGGATAAGACTGGCAACACAGATCGGTTCGCAGTTGCAGGGGATCACTTATATTCTTGATGAGCCTTCGATCGGTTTGCACCAACGGGATAATCATAGGTTGATCGAGGCTCTAAAAAATCTTCGGGATATTGGCAACAGTGTGTTGGTAGTGGAGCATGATAAGGATATTATGTTGTCAGCAGATCATTTAATTGATATTGGACCCAAAGCAGGTTTTCATGGAGGCAGGATTGTCGCACAAGGCATACCGAATGAAATGCTTAGGCTTGATACACTTACGGCCAGTTATCTTAATGGTCATCATAAAATCGCTGTACCTGAAGAAAGAAGAAAGGGCAATGGGAAATTTATAGAGTTAAAAGGAGCGAAAGGAAATAATCTTCGGGACCTTGATGTAAAATTTCCTTTGGGAAAATTTATTGTTGTTACTGGTGTTAGCGGTAGTGGTAAATCGACCTTGATCAATGAAACACTTTATCCGATCCTGTCAACTCATGCTTATGGTTCAAGAGTAACTCCACTTGAATATAAAAATGTAAAAGGACTTGAGCATATTGACAAAGTGATCGAGATCGATCAGTCGCCAATTGGCCGTACGCCAAGAAGCAACCCTGCTACTTATTGCGGTTTTTTTACGGATATAAGAACTTTGTTTGCTTCGATCCCCGAAGCTAAGATCAGGGGTTATAATGCAGGACGTTTTTCATTTAATGTAAAAAGTGGCCGCTGCGATGTGTGTGAGGGTGGAGGGATGAGAGTGATTGAAATGAACTTTTTGCCGGATGTGTATGTGCATTGCGAAAAATGCAATGGCAAAAGATATAACAGAGAAACACTTGAGATTCGCTATAAAGGAAAATCAATAGCAGATGTGCTTGATATGACGGTGGAAGAAGCCGTGGAATTTTTCCAACATATACCTTATATCTATCGTAAAATAAAAGTGCTGGAAGAAGTAGGACTTGGTTATATCACACTTGGGCAAAGCGCAGTTACATTAAGCGGAGGGGAGGCACAGAGGGTGAAACTTTCTACGGAACTTGGAAAGAGAGATACCGGTAAAACATTTTACATACTCGATGAGCCTACAACCGGCTTGCATTTTGAGGATATTCAGCATTTACTTACTGTTCTTAATAAATTAGTGGATCGTGGCAATACTGTTCTTGTTATCGAACACAATATGGATGTGATAAAAGTTGGAGATTACGTTATTGATCTTGGTCCAGACGGAGGCGATGGTGGCGGTAAGATCTTATTTGAAGGAACACCAGAAGAATTAGTAAACTGCAAAAACAGCTATACTGCTGGGTTTCTGGCGCAGGAAATAAAATAAAAAACCCGCAGCTTTTTTCAGGAGGGATAAGGTATAATCGTTTTCAATGATTGTCGTTAACCAACGGACTTTCATCTAGGGTGTACAGATTAAACTTTCCTGACTGCGGGAATTTTTTGAGTGGTAAATAATAGCGCAGGTTCATAAAATGTCCAATAAGGTTGGCAGCAGGTGTTCAATAAAATTTGAATACATACAATGAGAGTAACAAATAGAGAACGGATCAGGTTTTAGTCAACCAGGGTATTGTATTTTAAAGAGCCCGCTGCCCTTATTGGAACTGCGTTAAGTATTGTAAAGAGCTATTTGATGGTGATCATTCCAGATTCACTCATCTCATCATTTTTAAAAACCTGGTAAGTGTAACTTCCTTTTTCCAGGCCATTGATTTTTTTATGGTCATTCTCATTCATTTTGTAATGCACCATGATGGTACCCTCCGAATCAAATACAAAGAAGTCAACCTTTGCAGATTCTACATTTTTCACATGCATTACTTTCTTTAGTAAGTCAGGATAAATTTTTACTTCCCTTTCGTTTTTTGCTGTTTTTGCATTTTTACTTTCAGTAACTTTTGTGCTTTCAATTACTGAACATGCCTGGGTAGACCCAAGTAGTAAAGCCAGGCCGAATACAAAAGACGAATTTTTTAAGTAGGATCGGGTAGAGTTTGTTTTCATATGGGTTCGGATTGGTATAGATTAAAAGTAAAGAGGACATCGCATCTGTCGCAATGCTCTTTTGTTTGGAGAATTATCTCCATTTAACCTCCAGCCAAAACGGAGTATGGTTGAGAAGTATGAATCCATTTCTTTTGGATCGCCACGTTGTTTACCGATTGTAGGTCTTGTAATATTTCGGAAAGGTTCACGATTATTCAATTGATAGGCAATAGGAACATCGGCCGGCGCCAGGTATTGAGAAAAGTAAATAGGGTCAATATATTTTGTACTAACATCATCGATATAATCCGTAAATGTTTTGCGATGCAATACCTCTAAGCCGACATAAAAGTTTTCTTTAATAAAATATTTAAATCCAGCACCCATTGGAACTTCCAGTTGAGTTAGACTGTATTCCTTCCTATCAGGATACTGTGACATGCCTTGCCCTTCAAGTCGAAGTGGTCTTAATTCTACTAATTGTTTTGAATTCAAATTATTTGGATCGGGATAATAGTAGCCTTTGGGATTAAAACGGAAAGCACCAACGCCTGCAATACCATATGGTCTGAATTTTCCCGCTAATCCATCAAAATTTTCAAGGAAAACTGTTGGATAAAGTTCAAAGCCAAAGTAAGCTTCTGTAACTTTTGACTGAAAGTATAGATTGCGTCGCCATCTTGAAAACTCACGTCCACCAGAAAGATTCACTTCATCATCACTTCCTTCAAGAAATGACTGATTAAATGCAAGTCTTAAACCAAGCCATTCTGATGGATAAAAATTAAAGTAAAGACCTTTTGAAAATTTTGTAAGGGGCATGTCGACGTCTGCAACAAATGGCTTGCCTATACCACGGGCACCACCAAGATCACCGAGAAAGAATGATGGGCCAAGGCCGAGACCTAATTCATATTTTCCATCTTTAAAAGAAATGGATTGTGAATTGGACCACAAAGACAGAGACAGTAATAAAACCGTAACTAATGTACGGGAATAGTGTACAATTGCTCTCATAGATACCAGATTTGTGTTTTTCGCCGGAACTTCTAAATTCCGTAATCAGGATTTGGACTGGCGACTAAAATAGAAAATAAATTTCTACCAATCAATGACGAACAGAGGGTATTTTTATTGCAGTAGCAATAAGAAGTTTTTCTACTCGGTGCTTTTACCAAGAGGTTTTCTCGACATCGTAATGTGCGGGATTCCATCATCTAAATATTCTTCACCCACGACAAAAAAGCCAAGTGATTCATAAAAACTTTGCAGGTAAAGTTGTGCGCCTAAAGTGATGGAAATTTTGCCAAAAAGCTTCTCACAGGCTTCAATAGATCTTTTCATCAATTCTCTTCCCAGCCCCGACCTTCTTTTGGATGAAGAAGTGACAACACGTCCGATTGAGGGGTCGCGGTATGAAACTCCTGGTGGAAGAATTCTTGTATATGCGACTAATTTATCATCCTCGATCGCCATCAAATGCCATGCTGATTGATCTTTTCCGTCAGTGTCTTTATAAACACAATTCTGTTCAATAATAAATACTTCATTTCTCAGTTGCAGGACGCTATACAACTCATCTATTGTTAATTCATTAAACTTTTTTATTGTCCACTTGATCATAATTCTTCTTTATCTTCCTGCAGGTGCAGGTAATACGGGTAAACCCTCATTGCCATCTTCACTTACCGATTGCACGGCAAAAAAATAATTATCCTTTGAATAAGGGAGATCCATTTTAATATCTGTTGTAAAAAACTTTTTTTCCCACACAGGGCTTGTTGTTTCCCGCGTTAATACAATGTAACCCTTCACCTTTCCGGAAATAGGTGCTTTCCATGATAAGTTGGTGAAATTGGTCAATTTTCTTGTTTCAACTTTCACCTCCAGTGGCATTGAAGGGGACTTTGCAAGATTGGCAAGATTACTAAGGTTCATTGCCGTATTTTTTCTCAGGTATTCAAAATCCATGAATTCAGGCAGATCCCCAAACTGCACTCCATTTTCAATTCTTACATCCTGGTGTTGGCGATTATAATTCTCATTGATTTCAGTAATACGTACCGCTGCAAAGCCACGCTGAACATAAGGAGTATGATCTCCGCCGCGCAGGAATCTGTCATTACGATAGATCATCACGATTTTGAGGTTCTTTACATAGCGTTCACCAATTTCTTTTACATATCGTGCAAGTTGTCTTGGCTTGCCATCATTTTCTAAACCAAGATTCCTGATCGTTGTCGCTATCCTTCCTGTATCTAAAACAGAAAGTCCTTCACTAAAAACTCTTACCTGGTTATTGCTTGCCTTATTTGTTTCATTCTGATTATTGCCACCCATAATATCATTATTCAATACGGCTTCGATATTCCAGTTTTCTTTTTTTGCCTTTTCGGCCATATAGATTGAACCAAGCAAGCCCTGCTCTTCACCACTTACAGCTACAAATATGATCGTTGCTGGAAAAGCATGCTTACTCATTATTCTTGCACATTCCATTACGGCTGCTACACCACTTGCGTCATCATTGGCGCCGGGTGCATCTCCTGTTCTATCCATTACATTGCTGCGCATATTATCCAAATGCCCACTGATAACAAATATCCTTTTGTCGGTTGGATCAGTGCCTTTTAAAGTTGCCATTACATTGCCCAGTAAAAGTGTTGTATCAACTCTTCGACCATCTTTTTGTAAAGTGGTAGTGTCAATTATTGCACTAAGCCGTCCTCCCGATTGTTTTGCAAATTCGTTGAAACGGCTCAATACCCAATTGCGAGCCGCTCCAATTCCACGCTTTGGATCTGTTTGGGTGCTTAATGTATTTCGGGTTCCGAAACTTACCATGGTTTTGACATAAGATTGCAATGAATCTTTTGATACTTCATTTACCATTTTTACGATCATTGGGTCTTTTTGATTTGTTTGGGCAAACAATAAATTCAATGAGACGATCAATGCGGGTACAAAAAGCAGTTTTTTCATGCAGGAAAATTTAGAGTTAAAAATAAGAAAACAACGGCCATTGCATTCAAAACAGTAATTTTAAAAAAACAATTTTATGTCGGTAAGTGATCTTAGTAAGGTCCATAAGCTTGTCAGCGACCTGTTTCATTGGCCCACATCAAAGAGTGATTGGGAAAAATTTAAGTTGACAAATGAACAAGTTTCATTTTTTAATGATAACGGATTTTTGGCAGGGATAAAAATGCTTGATGATGCACAGGTAAATTTTTTACGAAATGAACTTTCTGAAGTTGCCGATACGGGTCACCCGGCTCATTCGTTGTATTATGAATTTCATTCAAACGAATCGGCTGATCCTTCTACCATTCTATTTCATGCATTAGGCGCCTGGCGCATTGGTCCCGGTTTTCATGATGTGTTATGGAACCCACGTTTTCTTGTTGCAGCGAGCCAGTTGTTGGGAAATGCGCCGGTTCGTTTCTGGCATGATCAGCTTTTTTGGAAGCCGGCAAAAAAAGGCGGTGTTGTTGCATGGCACCAGGATTATTCTTACTGGACAAGAACGAAACCTGTTGCGCATCTTACCTGCTGGTGCGGTTTAGACGATGCCACAAAAGAGAATGGATGTCTTCAATACATTGCAGGTAGCCATCGTTGGGGCTTATTACCAAAGCCTGTTCTTGCAGGAGAAATTCAAGGAATAAGAGATTATTTAAATGATGAACAGAAGAAGCAATTTGATCATCCACAATATGCCGAAGTAAAAGCAGGCGAAGCCATCTTTCATCATTCATTGACTTTGCATGGCTCCGGGGAAAATAAAAGTGATAAGCCAAGAAGAGCTTTTGTTATAAATGCTTTTGCTGATGGAGTTATTTCCGATTCAAATGAACCGCTGCTTGAAGGTGTTCCTGTTGTTTCAAAAGGAAATAAAATGGAAGGACAGTTTTTTCCGTTGTTATATGATCCTTTAAATTAATAGCCATACTTTTCTTTCCAAAGACTGCGTAAAAATTTTCTTAATTCATCTTCCCTTGCATTTTTACCCGGATCATAAAATTTTGTTCCTGATAATTCTTTGGGTAAATATTCCTGGGCCGAAAAATTATTATCGTAACTGTGTGAATACTGGTAATCTTTTCCATACCCAAGATTCTTCATCAATCTTGTCGGCGCATTACGAATATGAAGCGGTACTGAAAGATCGCCATGTTGTTTCACAGCTAATTGGGCAGCGCCAATAGCGGCGACTGCTGCATTGCTTTTTGGTGAAGCCGCCAAATAAGTGGCGCACTGAGAAAGAATGATACTTGATTCAGGAAAACCAATATTATTCACTGCTTCAAATGCAGCATTCGCTAAAACCAATGCAGTAGGATTTGCATTGCCAATATCTTCACTTGCCAGGATCACCAATCTGCGTGCAATGAATTTTACATCTTCACCACCTTCGATCATTCTTGCCAGCCAGTAAACAGCAGCATTCGGATCGCTTCCGCGAATTGATTTTATAAATGCTGAAATGATATCATAATGTTGTTCACCGCTTTTATCATATAAAGCAATTCTCTGTTGTGCGATATCCATCACTTTTTTATCAGTCAGTTCTTCTCCCTCTTTCATTACATCGGCACAGAGTTCGATAAGGTTCAGAATTTTTCTTGCATCGCCGCCGGAAATGGTAAACAAAGCTTCATATTCTTTTATAATGATATTTTTCTTTTTTAACCAATCATCTTTTTCAATCGCCTGCTGAACAAGTTTGCGGAGATCCTCTTCACTAAGAGGTTTTAATACATAAACCTGGCAGCGACTAAGCAAGGCACCGTTCACTTCAAAAGAAGGGTTTTCAGTGGTGGCACCGATCAATGTAATAATTCCTTTTTCCACGGCGCCAAGCAGTGCATCTTGCTGGCCTTTGTTGAAGCGATGAATTTCATCAATAAATAAAATGGCACCTTGTTTTGTTTTTGATTCTTCAATTACCTCTCTTACCTCTTTTACCCCGGAACTGATGGCACTTAATCGGAAGAAAGGAACTTTCAAAGTATTGGCAATAATGTTGGCAATGGTTGTTTTTCCTGTACCTGGTGGTCCCCATAAGATCATGGATGGTATTTTGCCAGTCTCGATGGCAACCCTTAAAATACTTTTCTTACCGGTCAAGTGCTCCTGGCCAACTAATTCATCTAATGATTTTGGACGAATTCGTTCTGCAAGATTAAAAGTAGACATCAGCGTAAGTTACTGCAAGTAATTTTTAATTGTCTACGGTTCCAAATTTTTTTATTTGATCTGCAAACCGCTGCAAGTTTTTCCGGATTGCTTTTGTCAGCCGAAAGGATGATATAATTACTATAATACTGAGTACAGAAACAATAAATGAAGGAGCTGCTACATAAATCAAAACATTTGTCATTGGATTTGGCTTAATATTTATCCAATCAATTGCACTGGATAAAAAAGCCGAGATCATTAAAAAGATCATAAGTGCAGCGCAAATAGTAATTATTGCAAAGAAATAAAGGAACCCTTCGATCTTATTTGAAATATAATTACTCGGATATTTTGATCTTAGAAACGATTGAAAAAACAAAGTGGCTAAGAGGTAAACGACTAAAGGAATGATGAAGTAATAGGAGTATGTCTGAGTAAATGCAGTAGAAAAGTCTGATGTAATAAAAAATAGTATAGAAAAAATGGAAGCTAGTACTAAAACAATATTTGCCATTAGCAAACTGTTGTAAAGTCGAATTTTGGGGTCCATTCTGCTAATTTACATAAGCCGCAAGAAAAGCTTGTATCTTATTAAATGAATCGGTAAGATTTGCGCCAACCCATCCATGGCCCTCAGTCGGATAAAAAACATATTGGTGCGTAACGCCTGCAATAAACAATTTTGTATCCAACGCAACAGATTGTGATGGAGACACAACAATATCAATACCGCCATGAAGGATCATTGTTGGCGGTGATTGTGATGAAACAAAATTTAACGGGCTTGATTGGCTATAGAGCGTATTGTTTGTGATCGGTGCACTACCTGTAACTAAGATCAATTGCGGTTGTACAAGTGGATTTGGAGGATTATTAAATAGGTCGATCAGATCAGTGGGGCCAAAAAAATCAATAATAGCTTTTGGTTTTACAGGCGTTGAATATTTATAACTCTGTAACAATGCAAGATGTGCACCAGCGCTGGCACCGATTAAAGCAAACTTATCCGAGACCAGGTATTCCTGCCTCTTATTATAGATGAATTCAACAGCGGCTTTTACGTCCTGCTCCTGTGCAGGGAAAAGATCAGGCGTATTTGCAAGCCTGTAATTGATATTGAAAATTGCATAAGATGGTTCTCGTTTTTTCAGGCTATCAACATATTCATTAAAATCAGCTTTATCCCCGGTATTCCATCCGCCGCCATGGATCATTATTATTACTTTGGTACTTGTGGTGTTCCTGGTTGCTGGTAAATAAACATCCATTTTTTGCTGGGCATTGGTTCCATAAGATACATCTAACATTGTCACCGGCAGGTCTTGCTGTGATCCTTCATCTTTTTTACAAGCTGAAATAACTGTGACCATGAAAAATAACCCTAGAATACAACAGCGCATGGCGTGAATTTTTGTAAAAATAACTTACTTGAGATTAAATAGGTGGTCAGTGAACTATTTTAACAGAAATGTTATTCCGGGGTTTCGGTATTACTCCCAATAGAATTAATTAATGAATTCATTAAGGAGGCATTTTTTTGTTTAAGATACTTTCTTAAATTAAATTGACAGATAAGAACAAACAATGAAGATAAAAGGAGAATTAAAATAGCCGCAAGTATGGTGAATAGCCCATTAAAATAATTATCGTTCACTTCAGTCAGTGCAGAAAAAAAAGTAATAACTAAACCTATAAGGGAAAGTAAATTTAAGAGCAGGGAAAAAATATACCATTTCGTCTTATTTGAATCGAGTAATTTATCAGGAAATGTTTTCGACATGAGAAAAATGTTGATCAAACTATGAGAAGCCATGAACAGGAAAATAAGAGTCACTAAGATTGAAATGATTAGAAATCCCTTGTTAAATGCGTTTATTATAATACGAAAAAAATTTAGGGTAAGCACGACTCCGCAACACAAAAGCAGGTAATTTAAAACCCTATAAATTTTCCATTTTAACGGAATCATATGTCGGTAGGAGTTTGAAATTCTAAGCTAGATATTCTCCTCCTCAAAATCAAATTGCTTGCGGCTACCATTATTATTTATTTGACGGCGCAGGCAATAAAGACCATATAAAATGCTAAAATGAAAAATAAGTATACAACACGATAAAATGAAAGGGATGAAAAAGGCCAGGTATACTCCAGAACCTAAACCCAATGATCTTGATTGAACGATTGCATCCCGGTAATCCCTGAATACAAATCCAAATAAAAATGCAATCAATAAAAAATTTATAAGGAAAATACGATTGAAATACTTTTTCTGTCTTCCTTCAATGATCTTATCTGGATAATTCTTATTGTATACCGCGATTGTCAATATCGGTAAGGCCGCGATAAAACCAAACGCAATTGCCTGTAACAGTGACATAATGCCACTGCCCATTAATACGCCGAACAAAGAAGAAATGCAGAGAAATATTGCTATCAGTATTTGGATGATACAAACGATTCGCAGTATTATCAGCCAAAACCTGGTCATTATTGTTTTGCGATTGACTTTATTTGTAATTCCACCAATTGCTTTTCATCAATGGTTGAAGGGGCATCGAGCATAACATCACGGCCGGCATTATTTTTTGGAAATGCAATAAAATCGCGGATGCTTTCACTGCCGCCAATAATAGCGCAGAGCCTGTCAAATCCGAATGCGATACCACCATGGGGCGGGGCGCCATATTCAAATGCGCCAAGAAGAAAACTGAATTTATGTAATGACTCTTCTTTGGTCATTCCTAATGCAGCAAACATTTTTTCCTGCAATTCTCTTTGAAAGATCCTTATCGAACCACCACCAATCTCATTTCCATTTAATACCATATCATAAGCATTAGCTTTGATGTTGGCATAAGGATGTTTTAAATATTCGGCAGCATTTTCAATAGCAGGATTGTTATTGATCATTGTAGCAATATCGGATGGCTTGGGTGAAGTAAATGGATGATGACGTGCCACCCAACGATTATCCTCGGAATCGTATTCAAACAAAGGAAAATCTAAAACCCAAACAAGTTTCAATTCATCTTTTTTTCTAAAGCGAAGACGCTCCGCCATTTCAAGTCGCAATTCGCTGATCGCTTTTCTTGTTCTTTCTTCAGCGCCTGCTAATATTAAAACAAGATCACCTGCAGATGCATTGCAGGCAGCGGCAATCGCCTTTAATTTTTCTTCATTGAAAAATTTATCCATGCTGCTTCTAAATGTCCCGTCTTTATTCACTTTTATAAACCCAAGCCCACCCATACCAATCTGCGGTCGCTTTACCCATTCTGTTAATTCATCGGTTTGCTTACGGCTATATTCGCTGCAACCGGGAACTGCAATTGCAACTACTGTTTCAGCATTATCAAAAAAACCAAAGCCAGAGCCTGCGATCAATTCTGAAGAGTCTTTTCTATTTGTATA
Organism: Chitinophagaceae bacterium; assembly: GCA_035764525.1. Taxonomy (GTDB): domain Bacteria; phylum Bacteroidota; class Bacteroidia; order Chitinophagales; family Chitinophagaceae; genus VBAS01. The sequence goes on from DASTZB010000051.1 coordinate 29,146, forward strand.
AACAGGAGACGGTTTTTTGAGGTTTAAGACTTTCATCTCAAAACGAATGTCCGGCTTGTCATTGCCATAATTCCACATGGCATCTTCCCAGCTCATTCGCTGCACTTTCTCGCTATAGTCAATCCCTTTTACTTCTTTAAAAATGAATTTGACCATTCCTTCAAACATATCCAGGATGTCTTCCTGTTCTACAAAAGCCATTTCACAGTCGATCTGTGTGAACTCAGGTTGACGATCTGCACGAAGATCTTCATCACGAAAGCACTTTACAATTTGGTAATAGCGATCGTAACCGCTTACCATTAAGAGTTGCTTGAATGTTTGTGGAGATTGCGGCAATGCATAAAACTGTCCAGCATTCATTCTTGATGGAACAACGAAATCTCTTGCGCCTTCAGGAGTTGATTTGATCAAAAAAGGTGTTTCAATATCTATGAAGCCTTGCTGATGTAAATAATTTCTTGTTGCACGATTCACTGCATAGCGCAATTCCAGATTTTTCTTTACAGCATTTCTGCGCAGATCAAGGAAGCGATATTTCATCCGGATATCATCACCACCATCAGTGTCATCCTGGATAGTGAATGGCGGTACGGCTGATTTATTTAATATTTTG
>DASTZB010000052.1:0-3357 GCA_035764525.1 Chitinophagaceae bacterium
CTTCAAATCATGAAAGGACGATCCCGCATTTTATTATTTGTAGTAATTCTTGTTTCCTGTAACAGCGCTGTTGAAAGAAAAGAAAATGTAACTGCAAAAGTTAATAATACTACTATAGCATTTAGCCAATATGGTAAAGGAGACACAACCTTACTATTCGTTCATGGATGGTGCATAAATAAAGAATATTGGAATGATCAATCAACATATTTCCGTGATAAGTATACGGTGGTGACGCTTGATCTGCCTGGTTTTGGCGGATCAGGTAAGAACCGAACCGATTGGACCTTTGAACAATATGCTAATGATATCAATGAATTCATCAAAGCGGAAAAATTAAAAAATGTAATTCTTGTTGGACATTCTATGTCCGGGAATATCTTGTTATTGATGGATACGAAATATCCTGGATCAGTGATTGGCATTGTAGGCATAGACAATCTTAAAAGACCCGGGGTAAAAAACACACAAGAAGAAAATAAACAAATGGAAGGTTTTTTTGCAATGATGGACAGCAGTTTTTCAGGAACGGTGGAAGTTTATACAAAGAGAAATCTTTTTCCGCCATCTGCGGACACTTCAATTGTGAACCGGGTTATAAAGGATATTAAAAGTAATGATTCAGTCATCGCAATAAAAATATTGCGTTCATTGCTTAATGTTTCTCAAAAAGAAAGAGACATGTTGCAACAATTGACACATACGCTTTATCTGGTAAATAGCGATGGCGATACTACACATATCGACTCGTTAAAGAAATATTGCAAAGCTTCTGCAGAGGTTGTTTATGTACATGGCACTGGGCATTATCCAATGATCGAAAAGCCTGCTGAATTTAATGCCGCTTTAGAAAAAGTGATCGGAATGATAGGAAAAAAATAACTCCGAAACTTATTTAATTGCAAGAAAGGCACTCCGATTATGTTAACGAATTCTTTTGCTTCAATCCTCTATATTTGCCCAAATTTTAAATTTAATGAAGCGGATTTTTGTCGTTCTGTGTTCTGTGATTTTATTATCCTCCTGTTCCAAGGAGAATAATGATATGTGTAATTATGATCCCTGTGCAGTAGCTGCCCCGGCTTCTGAAGTCACCCAATTGGAGGCTTACCTTGCATCAGCTACAATTACTGCTACCAAACATTGCAGTGGCATGTATTATACTATCGATGCTCCAGGCTCAGGCGCTACGGCTACAATTTGTTCTACTGTAAGTGTGAAATACAAAGGACAATTAACCAACGGAACTGTTTTTGATCAATCAACTGCATCGGTAAGTTTTCAATTGGGCGGGTTGATTGAAGCCTGGAAAAAAGGAATACCAATGATCAAACCAGGTGGAAAAATAAAATTGTATTGCCCTCCATCACTTGCTTACGGCAGCCAGGCCAATGGAACTATTCCTGCAAACTCTATACTTATCTTTGAAGTGGAGCTGGTAAGCGTTTTATAATTTTTTGATAGGATAGATCTTTAATACTTAGGCCAAGTTTATCATTAGTTGACTTAATATCATTTTCTAACAAGAAAGGTTGACAAAAACTTGTCAACCTTTTTTTTACTATTTCTTATTATATCAGCCTTGATGCTTATGCCTCTCAAACCTGCGTGCAACTACAACACGAATATTCCCTGCAGGGAATACATAATTATCTGGCGTAAGAGAGCCCTGTACTGATGAAGCACTGCCTGTCCAATTGGCACTTATGTTCCATTTTCTACCGTTATACCCGGCCGCGACTTTAAATACCTCGGATGGATTAAGGGAAACATTTTTTTCTGTTTTTACCCCATCTTCTTCTCTTACAAAATTCACATCTAAATTGATCACCATGGAGCCAGTGATAAAAAAGTGTTGTGCCATAACAAGAGTATAGGCATATCCTCCTCCCGGACCAAAACTTAGTATATTGATTTTATTAATTCCTGCTTGCGGGTATGTGTGGCTAAGTAAAGCAGGAACTATGGCGCTATCACCTTGGACGGTGCCATGATGGATCTCACCACCATAAATAAATGAACCGGCTGATTTCTTTTGCCACTCCGATTGCAAAAGGGCGGCACGATAAGAGAATCTTTCTTTATTGGGAACCTGGTAGGCTGAAATGCCAAAGAAAGTTGTCTTGAGATCCTCACGGTAATAATATTTATCCGCCGGTGCACCAGCCATTCCTTTTGGCTCGAGATGATAACCTTTCGGAGACACATACAAGAGATCAATAGCCCATTTACGGGGATATAAATGCACCTGGAAATTGAAGCCTTTAGTTTTCCCTTTTTCATCAGCATTTTTGTTTAAAAAACTAAACCCATTGAAAAGGTTGATCGAAATATTTTTTATCGTAATACCTGCACCAATATTGAGTTTAGGGTTTGCTTTGTATTCGAGATCTTCTGCGCTACCGCCGGATGGAAAATTAAGATGTACATATTTTTTTGATAGGTAGAGACGAACCGTGGTTTTATTAGGGAACGTCTCGTAATACGTAGTGTCATGCTTAAAATCCTTTTGTGCATTCAATGATAAAGAGCAAATAACCAATGCAACTGTTATTAAAAGACCTTGCTGTGGTTTAATCATCTTATAAAAATGTTGGGTTTAAAAGATATTCTAAAAATCTTTTAAAAATAAATTTTTATACCGGGTATAACAAAAGTTATTTTAGGATAACAATTGATTAACCTCGGTGTTGTACAGAATTATTTTTATGCTGTGTAGTTTATCAAGTCATTTGTGCTATTGATGTAAATACTTTAATTACCAGGAATACCCAAGCTACTTTGCAGTCAGAAAATAATTTTATGAATAAGAAGTCTCATTCCGTCATAATTGCATTACTGTTTGCAGTTGTAAGTATTGCTCAAAATCCTTTTACGCATTGGACGGAAACAGTTGAGCTTCGTTATAGCAGCAAACAACCTGTCATTCATTACCAGCTTGCTGTTGATACTGGTGATCTTTCTTCTATTAAAATGGAAATGCAGATCAGCAATATTCCTGATACGTTTAATGTGGCTATGGTTGCGCATCCCGAGTATGATGATAAATACTGGCGATATGTTGAAGATCTTTATGCAGAAACAACAAATGGCAAGGGAAACATAATAAGAAAAGACAGCGCTTTGTGGCAGGTAATTATAAAAGGCGGGACAGCTGTTTTACATTATCGCATTCATCTTCCGACAGTAGAAAGTTCACAACGGCAGGCATGGAAAGCTTTTCTTTCTTCAGCAGGAGGTCTTGTTGGCGGACCTCATTGCTTTATGTATGTAGTGGGAGCTGAATTAGCTCCATCTTATGTCACACTCAATATACCCAACGGATGGCAGGCAGTTACAGGACTCACCTCAACATCA
>DASTZB010000053.1:0-5482 GCA_035764525.1 Chitinophagaceae bacterium
CTGGTTCGATTGGGATTACCCAGGCCGAAACCATGTCCGCCATTTTGATAAAGATGAAACTCAACCGGGATGCCTGCTTTGAACCAGGAATCAATAACACCAAACTGACCCCTGAAAAGAAAATCATCAGATGCAATAACATTGAACATAGGCGGAGCATTTTTTGGCACTGTTACTGGGCCCATACCACCATAGATAGGTCCAATGAAAGCTAATTTCATGATCTTAGAGTTCAATGTGCAATGCATGGTGAGACCTGCACCTGCTGAAAAACCGATCATACCTATTCTGTTGGTATCGATGGCCCACTTCGCAGCATTTTTCACGATCATATTGTATGCGGCCTCAGCATCCTGCAACTGGTTACTCAGATCAAGCTGCGGTGGAGATGGTGGTGTTGCTGTTGTTGTACCTTTTGAAGAATCGGTGGAAGGAGTAAAACGTGGACGACTCATCCAGGCTTTAAAACTATCGAGCGGCTCTGCAGTAGGATAAAGCCGGTATTTAAGTACAAATGCAGTAACACCTTTTGCAGCGAGTGCCTCAGCAACTTCCCATCCTTCATTTCCCATAGAGAGCCATCGAAAACCTCCACCGGGTGCAACGATCACGACTGCACCGTTCGCCGTTCCCGGTTTCGGAAAAAAAGGAGTAAGAGTGGCAGCAGTGATATTGCGGGCCATCGGATCACCCCATTGCCTGAACCATGTTTCAGAAGCTGGTTGATCTTTAACGCCACCTGTATTGAGTGGGATCGCATTTGGCTCAGCAGGAGTAGCGAGTGGATATATAGTTCCGTCTTGTGCGAATGTGAATTCAGCAAAGACTATTGAACAAATCAATAAGATCTTTTTGGATAAATTTTTAAAAGTATAAGACATAGCAACGTTGATTTTTATTTTCAATTCTGTTGACGTCCTTTGTAATGATCATTGTTTCTGAACACCAGGTATGTCAACTTATAGTTTAAGTGAGATTAAAGGTTTCTGGCCTTCGATCTCCTGCAATATAATCTGCTATCCTTTTGCAGACTTCTATAATTCAACAGTGGGAAATTTTGTATTTTCTGTCTGTCCGGGGTCTTGCCCCACAGCCATTACAACATAAAAAAAATTTCACGCAAAGACGCCAAGGGGCAAAGACGCCAGGATATTCTTTGTTTTCGTCCAGCCCAGCGTCCTGCCCCCAAAGCCAAAACAACATATTTGAGAGACAACTTGCAAACGGAAATCATTAACTTCCTGTACTTACGTAAAGCTGAAAGTTGGATCCGGGCACTGAAATTGCGTTCTTTTAATATAAATCCAGCGCAGTATGAAAATTAGCAGGGCATTTACATTCTTTCTTTTGATAACAACGGTATTTATTACTTCTTGTAAAAAATCAAATAAAGATCCAGTCTCACTGGTGAGGGCATATTCACCTGTGGATAAAGAATTACATGACAGCATTGCTTACCTGGATAGCATGTTCTTTAACGCTTTTAATACTAAAGGACTTGATAAGTTGGGATCTTTCCTTTCTGATCAACTTGAGTTTTATCATGACTTAGGCGGTGTGACTAACTATACTCAAAACATGGATGCTTTTGCAAGGTCATTTGCGAGCGAACGAAAACTAAGAAGAGAACTCGTAAGGGAAACTTTGGAAGTTTACCCAATTAAGAATTATGGTGCGGTCGAGACTGGCATTCACCGGTTCTATGCTACTGAGAAAGGGCAACAGGAGAAGTTAAGCAGCGAAGCTAAATTTGTCCAGGTTTGGCAGAATAAAAATGGAACGTGGAAAATTACCCGCATTATCAGTTACGGACACCAGGAATTTTTAAAGTAACCGAAATTATTCCTCACAGCCAGTACAACATAATTGAATGAAGAGGGCAGACGCCGGGAGTTTAGTTATGATAATTGGTGTTATAGTATCTCGATCTTTCTTCATTAATTCTTCGCAGCAACAACTGAAAATCAATTAACTTTCTGTAGAAGAACTTGCGTAAAGCTGGATATTATTATACCCTTATCGTCACCTAATAACTAAATTACTTAAGACCCACAAAAATTACAATACTTCATATGAAAATATTTGAGACAGTTTATAAAAGCCAACGAAGATTTATTAAATCCTTGACTGTATTTGTTACATTGTTTATGCTGACATCTTCTTTCGGCAATAAAACTATGGCACAAGACAAAAATCAAATGGTGAGGTTGGCAAAGATTAAAGTTGACCCTTTGCAACTGGAACAGTATAACGCTGCATTAAAAGAACAAATGACAACAGCTATTCGTGTTGAGCCGGGTGTGTTAACGTACTATGCTGTGGCGGACAAAAGCGACCCGTCCAGCATCACAATTCTTGAAATTTATGCTGACACAGCCGCATATAATTCGCATATAGCGACAGTTCATTTTAGAAAATATAAGGAGGCTGTAAAAAATATGGTTAAGTCCTTAGAACTTGTTGACGTTACATTAATTGGTTTTGCAAGAAAGCCCGGAATGTAATTGTTGTTCAATCCGCCCGGGTCTTGCCCCACAGCCAGTATAACATGTCTAGTCCTGAAATAGGTTTACACTAAAAGTAAACTTATGGATATAGAATTAAAGCAAATCGATGGAAAAATTATTCAGATTTATTCTGAGGAGTTTAAACGTAAGGTTATTAATGAATATTTGAGCACTGGAGTTCCTAAGATGGATTTATTGCGTAAGTATGGTATTAAAACTAAAAGTGGAATTCAACGATGGATGAAAAAGTTTGGTTATACAGACATATATAAGGCTGCAGCGCCTACATTTACATTCATAACTTCTCCGACTTTGATAAAGAAACTCAAAGACGAACATGAACTTCGCAAGCGAATAAAAGAATTGGAACGTCAGCTTGCTGAAGAAAAGCTTCGGTCTGAAGCTTATGTCAGGATTATCGATAAAGCGGAAAAAGAGCTTAAAATCCCAATCAGAAAAAAACCCAATACCAAGTGATCCGTGAAATGAAAGACAGTTACCCGTCCATTAGCCTGGCCCGGTTCTGTCGATTGCTTGGTATCACTCGTCAGGCGTTTTATCAGCACTTCTGGCATGTGGAAGATATCAGTACAGAGCAGCAACTTGTACTGGAACAGATAAAACAAATTCGTCAGGAACATCCTATTATAGGAGGCAGAAAGATATACTGTATGCTCCAATCTTTTTTATTAGACAACCAGATCAAAATAGGAAGAGATGCGCTTTTTGACTTGTTATCAGCACATAAACTCTTAGTTAGAAAAAGAAAACGAAGAGTAGCTACCACATGGTCATACCATTGGTTAAAGAAGTATCCTAACCTGATAAAAAACTGGAGCCCTCAGATGCCAGACCAACTTTGGGTAGCAGACATTACATATGTTCCGACAAGCAAAAGTTTCCTTTACCTCAGCCTGGTTACTGATGCTTACTCGCATAAAATAATGGGCTATCATATCTCAGATAATCTTGAAGCAGTACATACAACAAAAGCTTTGGAAATGGCATTAACATCAATTACAAAAATCAATCAGCTTATACATCATTCCGATAGAGGGCTTCAATACTGCAGTTCATAATATGTAGAACTTTTAAAAGTGAACAACATACAGATAAGCATGACAGAAAATGGGGATCCCTTAGAAAATCCAATAGCAGAAAGAATAAATGGGATAATAAAAAATGAATATCTGAAATATCATACCATCACTAATCAATCAAACGCTATGCAGTTGTTGCAAAGAATTGTTTGTAAATACAATGAACAACGGCCACATCAAAGCATAAACATGTTGACACCTGAAAAAGTACATCAATTAAAACTACCTGTAAACAGAAAATGGGGCAAGCAAAGACAATTAATTAATATTGTAACCCAATAGCAGGATTATCTAAAACCTGTAAACTTATTTTAGGACGAGACAACATAAATGAATGAAGAGGACAGACCCCGGGAGTTTAGTTATAATAATTGGTGTTATAGTATCTCGATCTTTCTTCTTTAATTCTTCACAGCAACAACTGAAAATGAATTAACTTCCTCTGCAACACTTTCGCAAAGCGGCAAGTTTCAGGCAAATCAATATATACATCATGAAAATAAAAAAAGTACATTTAATTATTCTTCTCACTTTAATGAACGCCGCTTTTTCGTGTAAGTCCGGTGACACAGAAAATAAAATAACTAACAAAAGTAGATTAGTAGGCACCTGGAGATTAATTGAGTATTCTGACCTTGACACTGTTACTAATAAATGGAAACATCCTTACGGTGACCATCCAAAAGGCTATTTTACTTATACTAACAGCGGCATAGTTAACCTAAATGGTTCAGCAGAAAAGCCTTTAGTAATTCCTGCGGATTCTGAATATACTAAACCTTTAACCTTAGGAACACTTTTAGATAATGCGTGGGGCTATTTCGGAACCTACACAATTGACAGTTTAAATTCAATTTTAACGCACCATGTTAAAGGTGGTTCAGTAATAAATTATATTGGGACCGACCAACATCGCCAATTCATACTTAAAGGAGACACTTTGCTACTTGGTGACCCAACTTTTGAAGTTGGAAAACGAGTTTTGATAAGAGAAGAATAAAAAGCTCTCCGTCCGCTCGGGTTTTGCCCCACAGTCAGTACAACATCATTGAATGAAACGACAATAAAAAATAGAACCTTATTAGAAAATAATTTCATGTAGGCACATATCGCTTGACGGTTTTGTAGCAGGAACGAACGGAGAAATGAACCGGATCAATGTTGATTAAGAAATTTTTGCTCATCTCAGTAATACACAGTCTCATTTTAATATGGGCCGTTCTTCGCTTCAACAAGCGAAAATAAATTAACTTTCTGTACTGGAAATTGTGTAGAGCAAAGTGATAGTCATAATTAGATCATTGTGTCATTCAAATCTGCTATCATGAAAAGAAACTTATTACTTTTATTTATTATCACCGTTCCAATCCTGGATTTTGCACAAAGCTCATTAGTAATACAGAATGTTTCAGTTATAGATCTAAAAACCGGGAGAGTAAATACAAATAAAACTGTTGTCATTTCGGGAAATAGAATCGTATCAGTAAATGATAAAGCGACGGTTTCCCCAAATGCAACGATTATCGATGGTAAAGATAAATTCCTGATCCCCGGTCTCTGGGATATGCATGCGCATCCCTTAACGGACAAAAGATATGTTTATAGTTTTCCATTGCTCATTGCAAATGGTATTACCGGTGTGCGGGAGATGGGAAATAATTTGTCGATAGACGAAGTAAATCAGATCCGCGAAAACATTGCATCGGGTAAAATGTTAGGGCCGCGTTTCGGCGCACTCACTTATCATATACTTGATGGTGCTGGATCAGGGCTTGGTGTTGCCACCATTATTACATCGCCCGACAGTGCAAGGGCAATCGTTAAAGAATATAAAAATATGGGTGTTGATTTTATCAAACCATATAACGGGCTTTC
>DASTZB010000054.1:0-6150 GCA_035764525.1 Chitinophagaceae bacterium
CGGCAATGTGTAGCTAATGACTGGTTGGATAAAGATCCATTTAGGTCTTATAAAATAACAACTAAAGAAACGCATCGCAATTTCTTGATGAAAGATGAACTAGAAACTCTCCTCAATAAGAATATTTCAGGTCAACGATTAGATCAGGTTCGTGATATATTTCTATTTAGTTGCTATACCGGATTATCATACACCGATGTAATGATGCTTACCCGAAAAGATATTTCAATCGGCATCGATGGTGAACAATGGATCTTCACCACCCGGATAAAAACAGATTCAGCTTCGAGAATACCATTACTTCCAATAGCCAGAGATATATTAGAAAAGTATTCCAAGCAACCGGATATTATTCATTCGGACAGGCTTCTTCCAAAACTTACCAATCAAAGAATGAACAGCTACTTAAAAAAAATCAGTGATCTATGTGAGTTTAAAAAGGAACTTACTTTTCACTGCGCCAGGCACACATTTGCTACTACTGTGACTTTAACTAATGGTGTCCCCATTGAAACAGTCAGTAAAATGCTCGGGCATAAAAGCCTCCGTACTACTCAGATTTATGCAAAGATTTTGGATAACAAAGTGAGCAGTGATATGCAGGTATTAAAGCAAAAGCTTTTAATGGCAATTTAACCCTCTAAATTTTCTATTGTGAATAAAAACCAAATAAAGGATCGCCTATTTAATTCAATAAAGGTGTTGATTGAAGAAGCGAAAGACCAAATTGTTCGCAATGTAAACAGCGTTATAGTGTACACAAATTTTGAAATCGGAAAAAAGATCGTGGAAAATGAGCAGCGAGGAAAAGAAAGAGCAGGTTATGCTGAAAAGACCTTAATTCAATTGAGTACTGGTTTGACCGCAGAATATGGACGTGGTTATTCCCCATCTAATCTCGAATATATGAGAAAGTTCTATTTGTTATATAAGAATAGAATTTCCCAACCGTCGTCTGGGAAATCTGGAACATCTAAGAAATCCCAGCCAGTGGCTGGGAATTCGGGCATCTCGTTGCAATTGAGCTGGTCGCATTATGTGCACTTGTTAAGAATTGAAGATGAAAATGAGCGCAATTTTTATGAGATAGAATCTATTCAGAATAACTGGGGGAAACGAGAATTGATACGTCAGTATAATTCCTCCCTCTATGAACGTATTGCATTGAGTAAAGATAAAAACGCGGTTAAAGAGTTAGGCAAGAAGGGGCAAATCATAGAAAAGCCAACAGATGCATTAAAGCATCACACCGTACTAGAATTTTTAGATTTAAGGGAAGATGAAAGTTATTCCGAGTCTGATCTTGAAAATGAAATCATATCAAAACTCGAGCATTTCATATTGGAATTGGGAAAAGGATTTTTATTTGAAAGTAGACAAAAGCGGTTCACTTTTGATGGTGACTGTTTTTTTGTAGATCTGGTTTTATATAACCGACTATTGAAATGTTACGTTCTGATTGACCTGAAAATTGGAAAACTCACTCATCAGGATATTGGGCAAATGCAGATGTATGTCAATTACTGTGATCGTAAAATAAAGCTGCCTGGGGAAAATTCAACTATTGGAATCATTCTTTGTAAGGAAGACAATAAAACTGTAGTTGAGTTCACGTTACCGAAAGACAATAAAACGATTTTTGCTAAAGAATATAAACTTTATTTGCCAAGTAAAGAACAATTAAAGAAGCAATTGGAATAATGATGATTAAAAGTTTTCGGGTTCCACGTGAGATATTCTTGCCAAACTCAGCCATAAATTTTTATTTTTCGAATTTTTTAAACACGTCAAAATTTGATCGGCTACCTATGTAGCTGACACATTAATAAGGGCCGACGAAAATTATGAATCCTTTTTAATTATCATATCCGTTAGCTCGGGTGTATCTAAGATCCTTTCAGTTTCAGCTTGGATAATACTCTGAACATCCTTCTTGATCTGTAAATAATTGTCCAAGAGTTCTTTCTGGCTAACATTCGAAAGTTGGGGCAACTTTCTATACAGAATTTGCTCTTGCGCAAGAACGTTATGATCGTTTATAATTTCTGCGCAAAATGTCTTCAGTTCAATTTTTTGATCCGGGTTGTCAGCAACCATTCCAACAAATTCTCCGGAAGAAAGAGATGATATTTTTGATTGTGGTATTGCGAACTCTAATTGTTTAGAGCGACTGATGGAAGTATCACGACTGTTGATAGAAATACTTTCTCTATCCTGCATGATCTTACCAAACCGTTCTGACAGCTGTTTGGCGGTATCGCCGGACACCTGGCCGCTGATCAAATTACCAACAATGTTTAGGATTACATCGGCTTGTTCCTTGCCATAATGCATCTTTAGCTGGCTTGAATCCTGAACAGCCAAGGTAGTCGCAACCCTATTGGAGCGGGCTGTGGCAACCAGATTATCAATCCCATTAAAATAAATAGTAGGAAATTCATCAAAAATCAGACTGCTCTTGTGTAAATTCTTTTTATTCATCATTCGCGTTAACGCTGTTACATAAAGAGAAACGACTGCACCATAGGTCGCGGATTTTTGTGGATTGTTTCCCATACATACAATCTTCGGCTGTTTGGAATTGTTTATATCAAGAGTAAAATCATTGCCTGATAAGACATAATAAAGTTGTGGTGAAGCTAATTTGGCCAGGCTTATTTTTGCGCTGGCAATTTGGCCTTCTAACTGCTCCATTGCATCGTTCAGAAAAGCTGACACAAAAGGATTTATCAATACTTCAATTTGCGGGTCTGTTCTTAATATAGAAAATAGCTTACTATATTCAACTTGCGCCAATTCTATTACGTGGGCCAGGGTGCAGTATTTACCTTTCCTGTAATTGCACAGAAACCAAATAAGAGCTGTGATAAAATTTATTGGAGATTCGACAAAGAAATCGCCCTGCTTCCTAATCCATTCTTTATTCAATCCAATCATGATGGTTCTTGACGATTCTGCAGCGTCTGTTATATCCGCCATCGTTGCCGGATGAATGGGATTACAGCGATTGAAAATTTGATCGAAATGAATGATATAAAATTTCGGTTGGACCGGATAAAGATGACGGTATTTGAAATATTGATTGTAAGCATGTTTAGTCAGGTCGTCAAACTTGAAATCATAAACAAACATACTGAAGCCTTTTTGAATATGCTGCTTGATAATATGCTGAATAATAAAGTATGATTTCCCACTTCCCGGCGATCCCATAATCAGCAGTGCACGAAAGGGATTAATAATGTTTATCCAGCTTTTTCGGAGCCGACCTTTTAGGTTATATCTCGCAGGCAGATTTATGGAGTATTCGTTGTTCAATAATCTTTCTTCCTGCGGGAATGTTTCGTTAAGAGAATTGAAAACATTATTATTCAGTTTGAGATAAATTATTCTTGATAAAAGTGTACCTCCCGTTAATACCAGAACAAACCCAATTGCAGTTACGCCCATGTAAAAAATTGCAGCAGTCCTAATTTCCATTTTAAAGCGCATTATAATGAAGCTGATAAAATATACAAACAGCCCTGTTATCATGTATGCAAAAGCATTCTTTAAACCGAGCTTTTCATTCTTCCTGCCTTTTGCTCCAAAAAGTGATATAATCAAAACGATCAGTGCTATTAATTTTGATTTGTGAAAATTGCTGAACAGACCTGTGTTGTAAATATTCTGTAACAGTCGGTCAGTAATTTCTGAACGAATTTCCCACTCCCGGAACGCCCCGTAGCAGTAGAAATAAAAATGAAGGAGTAGGATTGCAATACTCATCATTCTCGTCAAGTCAAGGATCTTCCTTAAACCCTGTTCATTCTCTCCAGTTTGCATGACATCTACTTTATTTATTAAGATGATTTACGTTTTCTCTTTTTTTGTTTCCTCAGCTCATAAGGCAGGTAGTCGTATTCTTCTTTTGAAGTCATAACTATATCGAGTATTTTAAATGAATTCGGTGCTTGTTCGTCGTATTTATTGGCATCGAAATGCAATTCTTCTTTGTCCTTTATTTCCTGGTCAGTAGATTTATTTTGGTTGGGAATTAATTGAGCCACGCCGCATTTTTCAAAGATGGCCTTTGCACTATATTCTTTACCAATATCACTTCCGTTGAAAACACATTTTGTGTTATGATCTATATAGGTCAGACCGTAGACAATGCCATTATCATTTTGCCGGATAACAAGATTTATTCTTTCCTTTTCAAGTGCCACTTTAAAAGCCTGTAAACTTTTCGGAGGCTTTACCATAATCCAGTCAATAGATGTTTTCAAATTCTTTTTATGTTCTGGTTTAAGCAACTCATTCTCCCTAAATTTTGTTTCCAAAAAAGAAAGAGTTGGCTTATTGTAAATGGAACTCGCTTTAATTGGAACACCGATCTTATTTCCTCTTTCATCCAGCACCCGATAAACAATCCCTCCTTTTCTGAAAATCATTCCTTCTTCTTTGCCCCGGTCAGCGACAAGGTTATATAGTCTAAGAACTGCATTCAGTTCTGCCAGTGAGGCATATTTATATTTTGGAAGTACTGCGTCAAGCACATTTACAATTCCTCTTTTTGTTGGAGATTTGCCATAATTAACCCTTTGAACACTGACTGGTTTTATTTCCTCCACTTGTTGTTTCTTTTGATCTTCTGCCTTCACCAGCTTATAGGCAACTTCAATTTCTTTTCTTGCCTTTGTTGATTCATTCCTTCCCAGGTTATGTAAAGAAATCCGTTTACCATCCTTTTGAATATTTGTAGAAACGATGTGTATGTGGGGATGTCCTGCATCCGTATGCTGATAAACCAAATAAGGCTGGTCTGCGAATCCAATTTTCGCCATGTACACCGAAGCAATTTCAGCGAGCGTCTCCCGCTCAATCTTTTCGCCTAATCCGAAGTTTAAAGAAATATGAACTGTGTTTGTTGAAGCTCTTTTATTAGTCGAAGTCAATCTCTCAAAGCGATTGAGCTTATCATAAAAACTGAGCTGGTCTGCCTCTTTCAAAAAATTACGAGCGTAGATGCATTCGGCCACTCCTTCCTTCATTTTTTGCTCATTGTAGTTGAGTGCCCTTTTTATACTATTTGGTACAGTTATTTTTGCGACCATTGGAGGTAAATTTGATTGACTTTATCTTTAATCTCGTCCACTTTTTTCATGAAGATTCTTTTGCTTGATTCATTTAACATTGCCCAAGATTTAATTTCTGGAACGTGGTCAAGCGTATGAAGTCTATGAACTACCTGATTGAAATTTTTTCCAATGGCATTCAACTCATTCTTAAGGAGAATCATCTCTGCCAAAAAATCATCTGAAGTTTGATTGCGGTAAATAACATTCACAGGCTCTCTCAATAGAACATCTCTTGCATATTCACTGAGGCCATTTGAAGTCGTCCTGCTATAAAGATTGTTTAGCTTTCTTTCCTCATCTTCATTTAAGCGAATGGTAAGCCACTTGGAACGAACTTTCTTTGTCTCTTTCATCGCATTTTCATTTTCACAATTAACCAGACGATCCTATAAATCTTCTGTTTCACTACCCCGAAACGACTTCGGAGTGGAGGGCAAGATGCCTCAAACGTGCCACGTTTGTACATCTTGCCGGTTGCAGATTCAGCAACCTGGGAAATTTTTATAAAAGTAAAGGCTGTTAGCGTATTGAAAAATACCTGTTCAAATTCTGAAGGGGTGAATATGAGCTTTCCAAAATAGATTTGCTCTTGAAAAAATTATTTTCAAATAAAAAATGTGATGTATGAGTAACGTGGCAAGTAAAGAGAAATCAAAAATTTTTGAAACCGTTTTGAGCAGTCCCGGAATGAATGAAAAATGTAAAATTGTTTTGATGCTAAGCAGGCAAAATATTCTGTTGTTAAGCCGGTTAATTGAAACAGGGATACTGACAGATCAGCAGAATTTTAAAGATGAAATTATTTCTGTTTTACAGAAAGAATCTTTCGAAGAATTTAAAACAATTCACGAGGAAATTTTGAGAAAAGGTAACCTTACAGAATTTTATGAAAACCTAAAATTACTTTGATCCAAAGCTGGCTTTTGATTGAAGTTTTCAGGAATTATCTTTTCTTAATTTGGAATTCGAAAAGGCGACTGATTATATAATGATGAATTGAAGAATGACTGAATAAAAAAAGGGGCTTTTACAA
>DASTZB010000055.1:0-5819 GCA_035764525.1 Chitinophagaceae bacterium
TCCCCGGCACCTTAATTGATGCAGACATCTCAAACAGCCATGTGCAGGTAAAAGACATTTTATCTTTTGCTCCGCACCTTCGTTCCCAGCCGGCATTTGCAAATCCTAATGCTGTATGGTATATCAATTTGCAGGGTAACGGGACACTTCAATCAATGCATATTGCAAACCTGCAATTTCGTGGATTAAAGAATACACAGATAGACGCAAGCGGTTCGCTGGCGACCAGTAATGACCCTACTAAAACAGGCGGTACATTAATGATAAGGAAACTACACACAAATCAAACAGATATTGCTTTATTTACTGGTCAACGCTTATCGAATGAACAGCTCAATTTGCCGGAAGAATTTGATGCGCATGGAACCGTTGCGGGTTCTATCAATAATCTTTCTACTAATCTTACAATTAATTCTTCTGTTGGAACGGCATTCGTGAATGGACGATACACCAATCTCAGTAATCCCGATGCAGCAACCTATAATGCAGTGGTGAAAACAAATTCTTTGGATCTCGGATATATTTTGAGAAATGACCAGTTTAAAAGTGTGAGTGGAAATATCAGGGTTTCAGGAAAAGGAGTTACTCCTGGTAAGCTCAATACAAATTTTAAAGGTGATGTTTATGCAGTTTCATTCAATAATTATGTATATAGGAATATTAAAGTTGATGGAACTATCAATGGTTATTCACTCAATGTAATAACAGATATCAATGATCCGAACCTTGATCTGAATGGAACTCTTTCCGGGAACATATCCGACAACCCATCATATCATTTTACAGGAATGTTAGACAGCATCAAAACATTCCCGTTAAATCTTACACCTCAGCCGGCAATAGTAAGAGGAAAAATAGATGCGGATATACCCGTGATCAATGAGAATTATTTAGAAGCAAATATATTAATGACAAACGCTTTACTGGTATCAGCTGATCAGCGTCTGCCATTAGATACAATTGAATTTATTTCAGGTAGAAATGATTCGGTTCAATTCATGACTTTGCGAAGTGATGTGGCCAACGCAAAATTGAGCGGTCAATACCGCTATACGGATCTTGGTAAAATTTTTCAAAAAAGCATTGAACCTTATTTCCAGGTTGCACCCGCTAACACACTTGCTGATGTGCATCCTTATAATTTTTCTTTTACTGCTGATATTGCTAATGCTCCTGCATTACTTGCTTTTGTACCTGGGTTGAAATCATTTGAGCCAATTCATATTGATGGAAGAGCTTCAAACGAAGGGGGATTAAATGCTAACGCAAGCACATCGTTTATTTCTTACAATGGCAGTGAAATCAGCGGTGTTAATCTTAAAGTTACTACTACCGAAAAAGGATTACAGTTTATTGGAGAACTACAACATATTACCGGTGTTGGGCATAATCTTTATCATACGCAATTCAATGCAATAGCACTAAATAATAAAATTGATTTCAATTTAAACATAGATGATAAGAGTGGAAAAGATAAATATTATTTGAGTGGATTACTTACTCAGCCATCCCAAGGAAACTATACAATAAATCTTCGCCCTGATAGTTTAATGCTGAACTATGACAGGTGGCTTGTTTCTGCCAATAATTCCATTACTATAACAAAGGATAATATAATCGCGAATAATTTTTCATTGCAAAAAAATGATCAGCGATTATCACTTCAAAGTGAAGGCCAGATACTGAATGTTGGATTCACCAACTTTCAATTATCAACTATCACGGCTTTTATGAAGTCAGACTCATTACTTGTCAATGGTTCTATGAACGGCACGATGGCTTTCAGAAATATTTTAAGACAACCGGCTTTCACCAGCGATCTTACTATTAATGATCTGAGCATGAAAGGAGATACATTAGGCAATGCGGTAATTAAGGTTGATAATGCATCGGGGGATCGTTACAATACAATTGCAACCATAACCGGTAGAGGAAATGATATTTCGCTGACCGGTTCATTTGCGCCAAAAGGTGAGAATGACATTGCATTGGATCTCGATCTTGCTGTAAAACAAATGCAGCTCGCCACTGTGGAAGGCGCATTTGGCGATATGATAAAGAATGCTTCGGGTAGTGTAAATGGAAATATCAGTATCAAAGGATCGGTGAATGAGCCAAAGATTGACGGTCCGATAAATTTTGATAAAGCAAGTTTTGCCACAACCGTATTAGGAAGTCAATATAGAATAGATAGTGAAAAGATCATTGTAACAGAAAATGGATTTCATTTTGAAGATTTTATAATAAAAGATACTGCTAATAATGAGCTTAGATTGAATGGTACACTGCAAACGCCGAATTTCACCAATTACAATTTTGATCTCGATGTAAATGCCAACAACTTCCAGGTTCTTAATACCACAAAAAAAGATAACAAAATTTATTATGGAAAACTTGTCATTACATCCAACATGCATGTTGGTGGAACAGAAACGACTCCCGATATTGATGGCAACATTACAGTGAATGATGGTACGGATCTTTCCGTTGTCGTCCCTCAACAAGAGCCCGGTGTAGTAGCAAGAGATGGTATCGTTGAATTTGTGGATATGGATGCACCGGAAAATGATTCACTCTTTCTTTCTTATGATTCATTGAATATTTCTCCTTTTAAAGGAATGAATATTGTAACGAATATTGAAATAAAGAAAGAGGCCGTTTTCAATATTATTATTGATGAGGCAAATGGTGATTTTATTAACCTGCAGGGTGAAGCCCTTTTGTCTACAGGTCTTGATCCTAGTGGAAAGATCACATTGGTGGGTAATTATGAATTGGAAAAAGGAGCTTACGAAATTACTTTCAACTTCCTGCACCGTCGCTTTGATATTCAAAAAGGGAGCAAGATCACCTGGTTTAATGAACCTACAAAAGCGACCTTAGATCTAAACGCTGTATATATTGCGAAAACCGCACCCATTGATCTTGTACAAACTCAAATTGCAGCCTCTTCACAAGCTATACGTAATACTTATTTGCAGAAGCTGCCATTTGAAGTGCATTTAAAAATGACCGGTGAACTCATGCAACCAACTCTGGAATTTGATATTGTGCTTCCCGTAGATAAAAATTACGGAGTTTCCAATGACATCATTGCCCAGGTAGATACCAGGCTTGAACAAATAAGACAAGAGCCCGGAGAAACAAACCGGCAGGTGTTTGCCTTGCTGCTACTAAATCGGTTTGTCGGACAAAATCCGCTGGCAAGCAGCTCTCCCATATTCAGCGCATCATCTTATGCCCGGCAAAGCGTAAGCAAATTGATGACTGAACAACTTAATAAACTAGCCGCGGGCCTTATTGATGGAGTTGATTTGAATTTTGATGTAACCTCTACTGATGATTATACGACAGGAGAACAAAGAAGCCGGACAGATCTGAACATTGGATTAAGCAAGCGTTTATTGAATGACCGGCTGACGGTTTCTGTTGCCAGCAATTTCGAACTGGAAGGACCAAAGAACAGCAGTCAGAAAGCCAGTAATGTATTCGGGGATCTTAGCATTAATTATTCATTGAGTAGAGATGGCAGGTACATGCTTCGCTTCTACCGTAAGAATCAATACGAAGGAGTTGTTGATGGGTACATTATTGAAGCAGGGCTGAGCTTTCTTATCAGTGTCGATTATAATCGTTTCGCAGACCTTTTAAGAAAAAGAAAAAACCAAAAAGTTGATGGTGTGAATTATACCAAGAAACAATAGTGAAAGAAAATAAATATCATATCATTATTTTGGCAACGGCTTGTCTTTTTGTGGCTGCTTGCAGCAACACAAGACATTTGCCTGCCGGTGAGAAATTATATACCGGCGCAAGAACCTTTGTAAATGGAACTTCCACTGTTCGTGAAAAAAAAGTTTTGAAAGAAGACCTTGAAGGTTTGACAAGGCCAAAACCCAATACAAAATTCCTGGGTATTCCTATAAAACTTTCAATTTATAATTTATTCAGAAATAAAAAAGAGAATTCGTTTTTTGGAAGAATAAGAACCAAGAATGGTGAACCACCTGTATTACTTAGCCAGGTCGATCTCCAAAAAAACATTAAAGTGTTACAAAGCCATATGGAGAACAAAGGTTATTTCCATGCAAAGGTTTCCGGTGATACGATTGTGGGACGCAAAAGAGCGCATGCCCGGTATGATATTGTCGCGGGAGATCAATATAAGATCGCTGCAGTTAGTTTCCCTGTAGACAGTAGTATACTTGCATCGGCCATTGCTGAAAGCGGTAAAAAAACCTTATTAAAACCTGGAAAACCTTTTGATCTCGATGTGATCAAAGCAGAACGCCTTCGGATTGATGCTCACCTGAAAGAAAATGGTTTTTATTTTTTCAGCCCCGAATTCATATTGGTAAGAACGGATACTACATTGGGTAATCACCTTGTTAATATGTATGTAACGGTTAAGAAAGATATCCCTTTTGAATCGAGAGAACCATATAGGATCAAAAATGTCCAGATATATGCGGGGTACAGTTTGAATATGGAACGAATCGATAGCAGCAGGTCACAAGCGCAATATCATGATGGCTATTATATTATTGACAGAAGAAAGAGATACAACCCTCACATGTTTGCCGAAGCAATGAATTTTGAACCCGGCGATGTGTACAACAGGACTGATCATAACCTTACACTTAGTCGTCTTGTCAATCTTGATCTTTTCAAATTTGTGAAAAATCGTTTTGAGATCAACACGGAAACGGATTCTGCTTATCTCGATGTTTTTTATTATCTCACTCCGCTACCGAGGAGATCATTGAGGGCCGAGTTTACTACAATAACACGTTCCAATAACCTTAACGGCTCATTGATATCAGTAGGCTGGAAGGATCGGAATATTTTTAGAGGCGGTGAACATTTAAGTCTAAGTGCTTATACAGGATCGGATGTTCAATTTGGTGGAAATCTACAAGGCAATGCGATACGTTTTGGCGGAGAAATAAATTTTGGTATACCAAGAGTTCTTGTGCCCTTTGGAGATTTTGGGATCAAGGGCGGCTACATGCCAAGAACAAACATCCAGGTGGGATATGATATGCTTGACCGTGTAAAATATTATTCGCTTAACTCTTTCCGGGCAGCATTTGGTTACGTATGGAAAGAAAGCCTGCAAAAGCAACACGAATTGTATCCCATCAGCGTAAATTTTGTGGAGCCCGGAAAAATTACAGAAGAGTATAAGGCTAAAATTCACCAGGATACTTTGCTGGCTCGTGCTGTACAAAAGCAATTTATACTGGGTTCTACTTACCAGTTTAATTATAACCAGCTAGCAAATGGGATGCAAACAACCAATTCTTATTATTTTAACGGGCTCATTGGTCTTTCGGGAAATTTAGCCGGGTTGTTTTCCGGGGCCAATGTGAAAGCGGGAAAAGAAGTATTGATCCGCGATGTGCCTTTTTCGCAATACGTCAAATTTGAAGTGGACGGTCGCTATTATCGGAGGCTCGGTTTGTATTCTACATGGGCAAACCGCGCAATCATTGGCGTTGGAATTCCTTATGGAAATTCTGTTCAGCTTCCATTTATCAAACAATTTTTTATTGGAGGAAACAACAGTTTGCGGGGATTTAGAAGTCATTCTGTAGGCCCCGGCACCTATAAATATATTGATACAACTAATACTTTTTTTCCTGATGAAACGGGAGATCTTAAACTCGAGTTGAATTCAGAATTTCGTTTCCGGCTGACAGGACCACTGTATGGAGCTTTGTTTGCAGATGCAGGAAACATCTGGTTGTGGAATGACAGCACTTACACGCATAAACCTGGCAGCGAATTTACCAGTAAGTTTTTAAGCCAGTTAGCAG
>DASTZB010000056.1:0-15597 GCA_035764525.1 Chitinophagaceae bacterium
TAAAGGGAGAGGCGCAAAAGCCCGCCGGTATCAGCAGTTTGTCTTAAATGAATTGATGCCATATATAAATAAAAATTGGGGAAATGATTTTAAAGATAAAGCATATGCTGGTTTTTCGTTAGGCGGTCTTTCAGCTATTGATACTGTTTGGCATTATCCTGAATTATTTTCTAAAGCTGCTGTGTTTTCTGGTTCATTATGGTGGAGGTCAAAAGATCTGCATCATGGATATAATGAAAATACAGATCGCATTATGCACAAACTTATCAGGGAAGGCGATTATAAACCCGGACTGAAATTCTATTTTACTACCGGTTCCCTCGATGAAAAGATTGACAGGAATAATAATGGGGTCATCGATTCAATTGATGATACGCTTGCCCTGATTGAAGAGCTGGAAAAAAAGGGGTATAAAAATGAAGGCGACATTCATTACATAAATTATGAGGACGGAAAACATGATATAAAAACATGGGGTAGAGCCATGCCGGCATTTTTGAAATGGGGTTGGGGCATTCGTTTGTAGTCATGATGATTGAGTTTACAACCCCAATAAAAAAACCTCTTGTTTTAAGCAAGAGGTTTTTTATTATCACAGAAAGTTATTTAGAAAATATATCTTATTCCCATCTGCATTGCCCAGGTAGAAGATAAGGCAACATTTGAAATAAATGTTTGTGTAACAGGTGCATTATTATAAGGTGTGATCGTAAACGTCGGGATTCCATTTGATACACTTTGAACAGTAAGAGGGTTGTTCACCGTATAGATCTTCCTGGCTCCCCACTGACTATTTAAAAGGTTTAAAATATTAAATATATCAGCAGTTAATTGAATAGTATGTTTGCGTGGACCCACTTTCGTAAACAAATCCTGCATTATTTTCATATCAACTCTGTCATACCATGGGCGTCTTGCACCATTTCTTTCTGCAACCTGACCCCTGTGCTCTCTTAAATAAGGGTCTTGTTGAATGAAATTCTCAAAAATTGCAGCTTGTTCGGCAGCTGTATATGTTACTCCGTTATATGTTCGACTTGCAAATTGTATTTCTGATGGGTTTCTTGCATCCGTTGGTATATACATTAGGTTAGCACCACTGATACCCTGGTTATTAACACTTCCGCTATAAACATAGCTGTATGTACCATTATGCGCCCCTTCATAAACAAGTGTTACTGCAGTTCCGAAATGTTTTGCGTATTCAAAACGATAAGAAACGAATCCTACTATACGGTGTGGAACAGCAAAGTTGGCATAAGCCAACTGAAAGTCATTTAAGGTATTTGCGGTATTGTTAGCATTATAAACTGAAGCTGCTTGGGAGCCAGGATTTTCAGTCAGATTACCAGCATAAGTATAGGTATAAGCCAGTGATCCGGATAATCCTTTAAAGAATGTTTTTTCAACCTGGGTTGTAAAGACAAATGATTTTCCCTTATTAGTGCTTGCCAAAATCATTGCATTTGTGATCTGTGGATTGATCCGCCTGCCAGCGTTGGTACCACTGGTGTAATAGCTTCTTGAAAGGCTTCCTGTTTTTACTGTTCCGTCTGGTGCTTTTTGGTTAGCATCATACATGTACGTGGCGTTGATATCTTTTGTGAACATTAATTCAACTGTCATTTTCCAGGTCTTTCCTATTTGTTTGTCGAATCCAATATCTGTTCTGAATATCTGTGGAAACTTATAATCCGGATCAGCAGCAACAAAATTAGCAGAAGCAACAGTTCCTGCAGTTGTTGGAAAATAGTTTTTAGGAAGATTGCTATTGTAATTTGGATTATACGTTTGTGGATCAGGATTAAAAAGATAATTATTCATATTAATACCAGCACTTGTACTGTTAACAGTTGCCGAAAATTGATACATACCACTGTTGGTTGGAATATTCGTTAAGTACACATAGGGTATTCTGCCGGTAAATACACCGGTTCCTCCGCGAACAATAAGCGACTTATCACCAAACACATCATAACGGAAACCTATCCGCGGAGAAAATAATATTTTGGCATCGGGCCATTTACCATTACTAAAGCTTGCGGAATTCCCTTCTATGTCTTTATAAACCAAAACTGAATTTGCAGGGTTCTCCAAAGGCTGTTCAGGGAAGATTGGCTTATCTATTCTTATACCATACGTAAGTCTTAATTTGGGATTCACATTTACAATATCCTGAACGTAAGCTGACAATTGTCCAATCTTAAGCTGCGCAGAAAACACTGATTCCTGGCCGGGTATTAATGAATAAGTCTGTGCATATTTGGCAGGCGCTCTATTGTTAACAAAATCACTAACACTATTAAATACATAATAGCCCATTGACCCTGCCATAAACATATTACCAACTTTCTGGTATTCATATGAAATACCAGCAGTTAAATTATGCTTGCCTGCATAATAGGAGAAGTTATCAGTAAATGATAATACATCATTATGTACTTTGTTATTGTTCCCGTTGAATCCTTCATTTCCAAGGGTAATAAAGACTCGTTTATCTGGTGCGAAAATATCCACGTATGGAAAATTATCTCCCTCATGTTCTTTATCACTTTTAATACTAGTGAAAGTAGCGAGGAACTGATTTGACATCTTTTTACTGAAACTGCTGTTAAATTCTAAGCTTCCGGAGCGTACAATATCAACCTGCTGATAAATTACGCTACTAAAAGCCATTGCAGAATTGGAAAATCTGAAACCATAAGTATAAGGTACTGGGCTGGTAAGAGCGCCTGCTATATTACCACTTTGTGAAGGAAGAAAATCCTGGGTTCCTTTAAAATCACTATATTTTAGCGATAGCTTGTGTTTGTCGCTTACGTTCCAGTCAATTTTTCCAATGATCTTATGATTCTCATTTCTGAATGCCGGAAAGTTATCATAGACACCGGGATCATATTTAAAGGCATTGTTTACGTAATTACTAACTGCTTGTAATGAATCTACAGGTACATCGGAAATATTTCCTTCTCCAGAGCCACCTTTGGGACTCCATGTTATTGATGAGGCTGGTGGTTTTTTTTCATATTCTCCATTGACAAAATAGAACAATTTATTTTTTATGATTGGACCACCGATACTACCTCCGTAAACCTTGCTTTCAAAGACGGGATTATTTACTTTCTGAGCTCCTACGTCTGAGCCTCTTAATTTTTCATTTTGCCAATAATAATAAGCAGTTCCTTTTATGGTATTAGTCCCGCTTTTTGTAATTGCAGCAATATTTGCCCCGGTAAAGTTTCCTAAGCGTACATCATAAGGCGCAAGGCTTACAGATACTTCCTCTATCGCATCTAATGAAACAGGGTTATTTCCTCCTCCCGGTAAGGGGTCGGTACTAAGCCCAAAGTTGTTATTCAGATTTGCTCCATCCAACGTGATATTATTGTAACGTGCATCCCTGCCACCGAAGTTATTTCCATTTGCCTGGGGTGTTGTTCTTGTAAAATCTGTGATACTACGCTGAAGTGTCGGCATGCTTGTAAGCTGCCGGCTATTGATAACACTGCTCATACCGGTTTTTTCGGAAGCTGCTTTTCTGCTCCTGGTGGTAGTTACCACTACATTTTCCATTGTTTGCTCTTTTACATTCAGCTCGGCGTTGATATTATATGACTCACCTAGTTGAACGGCAATATTTTCAAAAACAGCAGGTTTTAAACCTACAAAGCTCACCGTTACCTGGTAAGGGCCCCCTACACGAACCGTTGGCAGATTGAAAGATCCGTCTTTAGATGTTAGTGTCGAATACTTTGTACCTGACGGTGTATGAATTGCTACCACTGTAGCGCCGGTTAATGCCAAACCTTTATCATCTCTTACATTTCCAGTTATACTACCAGTTGTTACTTGTGCGAATAAGATCGGTTTAACTAGAAAAAAAAGGACAACGAAAAAGAGGGTTCTCTTAAGCATAAGTTTTAGTTTATAGTTGCAAAGAAAGGGAATTCTAATCGGTTAAATATACCCAAATATTAACAAATTATTGTTGGTATATAATCTTTTAAAGAATCGGGTATGATGGCACAAACGCTGCTTTTTATTTTAAAATATTTTCCACTTTCCTTCCAACGTTTTGTGTGTAATTTTGCCAAAACTTTTCAGAATATGTTAGACAGCATTGAAAGTGCCATTGAAGATATAAAAGCTGGTAGAATTGTTATCGTTGTCGATGATGAGGACAGGGAAAATGAAGGAGATTTTATTATTGCCGCTCGCCACGCCAGCCCGGAAGTAATAAATTTTATGAGTAAGCATGGCCGCGGTCTTATTTGTGCGGCTCTTGTTGAAGATCGTTGCGACGAATTGGGACTTGAATTGATGGTAAATAATAATACTGCGCTACATGAGACCGCATTTACCGTTTCCGTAGATCTGTTGGGGCATGGATGCTCAACAGGAATTTCCGCGCATGATCGTTCAAAAACAATTCATGCATTGATCGATCCTGGAACAAAGCCCTCTGATTTTGGAAAGCCGGGTCATATATTTCCATTGCGTGCAAAGAAAGGTGGAGTTTTAAGAAGAGTGGGGCACACAGAGGCTGCTATTGATCTTTCACGTCTTGCTGGTTTTGAGCCAGCCGGTGTTTTGGTTGAAATAATGAATGACGACGGAACGATGGCCCGCCTGCCGCAATTAGTTGAGGTAGCAAAGAAATTTGAATTCAAGATCATTTCCATAAAAGACCTTATTGAGTTCCGGATAAAAAGAGATTCGCTCATAGAAGAAGTTGTGAGAGTTGAAATGCCGACAAAGTATGGCGATTTCAAATTGGTTGCATTCAGAGAAAAGTATAGCAGTAATGAACATCTTGCATTGGTAAAAGGTGAATGGCAAAAGGATGAACCGGTAATGGTAAGAGTACATTCATCTTGTTTTACCGGTGATATTCTTGGCTCACTTCGATGCGATTGTGGTGAGCAGTTGCATGCTGCAATGAAGATGGTGGAGAAGGAAGGGAAAGGGGCCATTCTATATATGAACCAGGAAGGTCGTGGCATTGGTTTATTAAATAAATTAAAAGCATACCGGTTGCAGGAAGAAGGATTAGATACGGTGGAAGCAAATCTTCATCTCGGATTCCAAATGGATCAAAGAGATTATGGAATAGGTGCACAAATATTACGTCATCTCGGAATTTGTAAATTGAAATTGGTAAGCAATAATCCCAAAAAAAGAGTGGGACTGATGGGGTATGGTCTTGAGATTGTTGAAAATATTCCTATTGAAATTTCATCCAATCCACATAATGAAAAATATCTTTTGACAAAAAGAGATAAACTTGGGCATGAGATCATGGATGATGACGAATCCTAAAAAATCAAAAGTATAAATTCCAAATCTCAAACAGGTTCCAATATTTATTTACAAATTCTAATATGAATTTTTCAAAAGTTGGAATTTGCTATTTGCTTTTTGAGATTTAGTATTAGTTGCCTTCTTTTATTGTTGAATCTGCTGTTGGAGTGGGAACCAATTTCTTTTTACGTCTGAAAATGTCTCCTAACCTGTTAAATTCTTTGCGGTATGATAAGCTGGTTCCATATTTCCTTGACTTACCAACACTGGTAGCATTACCGGTTAACAGGTCTACGTTCTCTTTATAAAAAATTGTAGCACGGATAGAACCGCTTTTATTTATCAGGAATTCAGTAGTAACATTGGTAAGCAGATCGTTACTTACCTGTGTAGTAGATTGAAATGGAACATCATAATTGCCCTCAAAAGTTAGGATCACCCGGTCATTAAACAAAGTTTTGCCAACTGAAAGATTCAAATTGGTTGTTCGATCATAACTTGTAGTGGTTGTGCTATTGTCTTTACTGATAGGATTGGGATTGTAAAGTGAACCTGAAAAGTTTACATACAATCCCGGTATCTTAAGCTTGTTTGATAAAATATTATTAAGCACCTTATTGATCTGCCCTGAAAGAAAATCTGAGATACTATTCACAACCAGGTCGGTTCCATATGCCTGCACTAGTGATGTACTCGAACTTGAAGGTGCAAAACTATTGAATACAACAAGAAAGGCGACCTGCTTGTTAAGCTCGTTTTCATTTTTTAAGATTTCTTCAATACTAAATGCAACCTGAGCATCGGTTTTTGCAAGACTCTCGTTCGGAAAGTCAAGCGTAAAAGTGATATCTGGTTTAAAAAGGTCGCCACTCATTTTTGCAACCACATATACAAAATCCCTGAAAGAGGAGAAAGTGTTACCCGGAAGATTATTGGCAAATAATGGGGTAAAGTCTACCTTCTTTTCAGTTTTATAAACTGCATCAATATTTACGATCGGGTGAAAAGGATCGCCTGTCCATTCAATATAATTATTCGCATTCTTATTTAATTCGAAAGGTTTTTTAAAGAATGATTGAAAGCTGAAATTATAAACGCCATCATTAATATCAAATCGGCCCCGCATGGTCATTCTTGTCGATGTACCGGCAATGATCCTTAGATTACCTTCACCACGGCCTCGAATTTCATCGTTCGTTAATTCATCAATTACCACTTTTACATTCACTTTCGGATTTCCTGTTATATCCACATCATAGGTAAGATCTGTTTCATTATTACTAATAGCAGAGTCAGTTAATTCCCTTCCATATTTTCTCTCAATAAGAAAATCAGCAACTCCGGTTTCCTTTCCTGTTGTATTGGGTATAGTGATATACGAACTGTCTTTTTCTGATGCTTTGCCAACGATCTTTATCCGCATATTTGATTGCGGACCGGTCAATGAAAATGAGCCGGTGCCCAAAGCATAACCATAAAAACTGCTATTATCTTTTCTTGTTGTATTTAATAAAAGCATTGGCTCATTATCAACTTCAGCTTTTATATTATATACCATATTTCGCCATCCGATGTGCTTTAATATTCCATTGCTTAATGTTGCGGTGTTATGAGTTACCGTATCAATTAGCGTAAGCCGGCCAAGATCAAGTTCATTTTCCTTGAATGTTATTTCTGCATCGTCTATTTTATAATAGCATTGCGTAAAAATTACTTTAAGCCCGACATCTTCCAATTTCATTTTACCGATATACTTTGCATCTGGTCCGAGACCAATGATCTTTAATGGCCCCGTTGCATATCCGTCAAGGTTAGTAAATAAATTACCAATAAAACGTTCGGCGATCTTCACAGGATATCTTTCTGGTTTTATATTGATCACATCTTCACCATTTGTTGCAAGATCTTTCAGAAACAGGTTAAGATCGAAATCAAGTTTTTGATCGGGGTTCACTGTTTTTCCGTTGGCTACCAGGTTGCCGGTTTTATTATTATAAAATACATGAGCTTTTATTTGCCCTATACTGTCATTGTCGATCTGCAGCTGGTCTGTTTGAAGGTCCGATGTTATATTAAAAATTTTAGTCGGGTCCTCAATGATAATATCACCCGAAACAACACCATCGATCTTATTTGTTTTTACAAGAAAAGTTGTTATGTCCCCGATATTAAAATTCTTTAGGTCAACCTTAATATCATTCCAATCGCCGGTGCCGGAAGGTTCTGTTCTTATCCTGATCTCCTGGTTACTTTCTTTCAATACAATTTCTCCATGCGATACTTTATTGGATCGCATTTCCAATTCCCCGTTTTCTTCAATCGCCCAACGCTTGCCATTCAGTACAAAATTTGACGTATCAAATTTTACGGCGATACCATCATCAAAGGTTCTCACAAGCGCATTTATCGTTCCTCCCGAAATATTTTTATTGTCACTTTCCGTAATAAATTTTACATTGGTGGAGTCATTTCTTGCTAACAGATCAATTTGAGTAAATGGGAAACTAAGGCTGTCACTTACTTTCAAATGATCGATGGTAGTAGTAAGAGCAAGATTTTGAAATGTTCCTTTGCCATCAATATTCACATTCTGAAATTCAAATTGCTTATAAGCAAAAGCAGGAACATACGTTTTTAGTTCCAATTGATTTTGCCGGGTATCGAGACGGCCGCTTACCTCGCTATCATTAAATCCATGGAAAGTTGTATCAAAAAGATTCAGCAGGTCTGAAACGTAATTCGTTTTTAAATTAAATGTAAATGCCTGGTCACGAATTCTTCTTGACGGTTCTTTGATATATGCCGGGTAATATTTATTCAAAAAAAGTTTAAAAGTCTCGGGAAGGTCTTTCAATGAAAAATCGCCGGTGATATTTCCTTCCACTTCAGGTGACCGAACCGTCAGATGTTTTGCTCCATCAATGAATTCTGAATTAATAACAAAAGAATCAAGAGGGATTGATTTACCATCTTTTGTTACAGTGGCATTGCGAATGCTTGCATTCCCAAGAAAGTTGTCGACATTATCACCTGTGAAATTAAAATCAAGTTTGCCCGTAAAGGAAAAATTATCGTTTAAAATGTTCAGTGGTTTTAGATTAAACGTATCTACATCCGCCAGAAAATTAAAACTTGGAACCTTACCACTCAGATCAACAATACCATGAAGCGATGCAACAGCATTTGTATCTTTTATGGAAAAGTCTCCGTTAAATATTTTTTTACTCAGTGTTCCTTTTGCTTTTATATTCTCATAATGGTAGTTATTATAAACAAGATGTTTGATGTCGCCATCCATATCTGCGGAAATTGTGTTCCACTTAAGCCCCCTGCCTTTTACCTGGCCGGCAAATGAGATATTTCCTATTTGTGGATTATTGACAAATACACCTAGATTAAAATTTTGCGATGCAATACTTCCCGAATAGAAAGGTTCTTTGCCTTCGGGTAATTTCATATTCAAGTCGCTTGTGATTGTGCCAAGATTAGTGCGAATAGTGCCATAGGTAACAAAGTCTTTAATGAAGCCTGTAAAGCTTCCATTAAAATCGAGGTAAGAAATGCTTTGTAATCGCGGGGTGGTTATCTTCCTGATACCCGGTAAAAAAGTTGCAGCATCACTATATGTGGTACGGAAACTGTTTGCCTTAAAATCAATAAATGTTTTGTTGATATCGGGAAGGCCGGTCAAACTTATATCACCATTCAGGTAAGTGTTGTTACCAGCTTGTATCGTCATTTCATTTCCAAAAAGATCATCAACCGTTCCTCTTGCAAGACCGCTTATCTTAATTTTCTTATTCCATGTTTTTGCAGCCGGGGCAAAAAAAGCAATATCATCACTGTCGATCTCCGCCTCATCAAAACGGGCCTGCATTTTTATTTTAGTAATGAAATCATTCATGTCATTGAAATCTTCATACTTCATACTGAAATAATCGCGGATAATACTGTTGTTAGTTTTGATCTCTAATTTATCAAACGACATTTCATGTGGCGTAAGTTTTGCATCGGCTGTCATTGACCTTACTTCAAAGCCGCTTCTTTCTTTTGTACTTAATTCTAATGAAGTGGTCAATGTGTCCTTAATAAAGGCTAGGTTTTTAAAACGTGCGTTGATTGCGGCAAAATCAATATTTCTTCCGTCAAAAAAATCATTGTATGCGCCGTTGATCTCTTTTATGTTTTTAAAATCACCATTATTGATATTTAATTTGCCAATATGAATAGTCCAGCTGTCAGGATTCCACTTTAATAAAGAATCAATTTTTTGTTCATCAACAATTTCTTCATTTTCGTTTACAAGCTTTATCGACTTAGGTTTTTTACCTGCATAGTTTTTAATTAGAAAAACAGGATCAGAAAAATCAAGCGAATTAATTTCGATCTTTTTCGAAGGGAAATTTATTTCATCAGCATCCAGATCCATTGAGGTCAAACGAAACTGCATGTCTTCGCCGCGCCATGCATCCTTTTTCAGGAACGTAACATTATCAAACTTGACCTTTTTAAAATCAAGCTCAACTCCTTTCTTCTTGCTACCTGATGAACCGCCGCCCGAAAAATAGTCCACGAGATATTGATAATTCCAAACAGAATCAGTGCGGTTCAAATAAATAACTGCATCGGCTAATTCTATATAATGAAGTATGATCCTGTCTTTAAAGAAAAACCAATCAGTAACCCGAACCTGCATTTTACCGGCTGAAAGCAATGTGTCATTTTTCTGATCTTCGATCATTACCCCCTCAAGATTCATTCTATCAAAAAGCGAAAAACTTACATGTTTGATACTGATCTTGCTTTTAAGATCTTTTGATAGCCTGTTTGTGACAGCTGTAGCTATAATATTTTGCCCCCAGTCGGTATTAATAAAGACGACCCCAGCTATAATGATGAATAGCAGGATGATCAACACCCATTTGACTATTTTCTTGAAGGTCTTCAGAAGCAGGGCTTTAGAATGTAAAAATAACCAATAGTCCCCCGTAAGGCAAATTAAGTACCAAAGGTCTGAAAGAGGCTATGTAAATGGTGAGAGGTAAATGTTAAATGTGAGTATTATTACTTGTTTTTAGTATCACTGACCACCTTGTTTCTTTTGAAATACTTGCCAACGCTGAGGCCCGCAGCTCTATTTAGAATGCCAGCACCATAATCAGCATTGTTCATAGTCGTAAGGCTATAGTTATAATGAGCATAAACAAACAAACCATTTTTTGCCTCGTAACCAAATTGAAGAATAGCAGCAGCGAGATAATGACCGTAATCAGCAAAGCTGAATTTCATCGATCTGTCTACCGTAGTATTCATATTGGTATTGAATTTTTCATTACCAAACAGAGCAAAATCTAATGACGGGCCAAAACGAATAAAGAAGTGCCCCGGCTCCAAATTAAAATCATGCTGTAGTAAAAATGCAAGTTCGATCGTATGAAAAGAAGTATTGTTATCAACTGCGGAAGAATCCGGTGGAAAAGTAGGGCTGGCAAATTCTACTTTGTAACCGCGAAGATTATACATGATCGATGGAGCAAAACTCAAACGACCTTCGAATGGAACTTTCATTTGAAAACCTGCATTCACCCCGATCTTTAATGAGCTTTCTTGCTTTATATCGTTTATTGTATAACGTACACCGGTTGCCTGTGGCCCGGCAAATACACCATATTCTATTTGGCAGTTTGCGGTAATGGTAAATAATAGGATAATAGTTGAAAACAAAATTTTCATGGTCAGTTTTTTACTGATTAAAGATTAATACCGGTTTTCAGAAAGGATTTTGCCCGAAAGAAATGGTGGCAGACTGGACTTAAAGGGTCGTAAAAATAGAAATTATATCTGGCGAGTCAAATAGAAAGGACAAAAAAAACAAAATATGTTTTAAGGGATTGAATAGCAGTCCAACATCTAGTTTGGTCAATACTTTTTTGCGGGGTCTTTTACATGGTCGCCGGCATTATATTGCAGTGAGTGCCCTTTTGGAATCGAGAGATTTTTCCATTGGTCATTCTTTATCATTCTGCCGATAAAAATGATCTGGCCAATATGATACGGATAATGAGCTAATTGCCTGTTTATAGCATCAACGACACTAAGTGGTTCTTTGCGAATGTAGATGATGGTCTCCAGGTCATTTTCTGTTAATGATTCCAACGCATCAAAACAGCATTGCCAGCCTTTGTTCCAAAGATCGATAACTTGTTGTTTGGAGTAGTTGTGAATTTCAAATTCGTCATCACGTCGCCGCCATTCTTTTTCTCCATCTTCCGTCAAAAAATTTGTGAAACGGCTGAGCATGTTTCCCGTTAAATGCTGAACAATAACTGCAATACTGTTTGATTCAGATGTTGGTAAATAATGAAGATCCTTTTCATCGAGTTGCTCAAAAGTTTTTTCACCAAGATCTTTGTAATATTTAAATCTCTTGACAACCGTCGTTAAATATTCTTTTCCTAAACTCATTACTAATTTTTAATTATTGCGTCATTCAACTTACCAACCTTCCGCAGAATCATCACCACGGTTATCTGCTACAGCTTCAAATTTTTTATTAGCTAAGACTTTGATCACCTCGGTTCTTCCAATACCGCTTCTTTGTACAGTTTTATAACCCATACCGATCAGCGCTGTTTTTGTATCATCGGGAAATCCTTTTTCAAGGTATACGCTATCCGGCAACCATTGGTGATGAAATTTTGGTTTCCAAACCGCATCCTCGGTACTCATGTTGAAATCAATAATATTGATGATCGTTTGAAAAACAGAAGTGCAAATTGTAGTTCCACCCGGTGTGCCCACCACTAAATAAGGCGTACCATCTTTCAATACAAGAGTTGGTGTCATGGAACTCAGCATTCGTTTACCAGGCATAATTGCATTTGCTTCGCCGCCAACGGCGCCATACATATTCGGCACGCCTGGTTTTACACTGAAGTCATCCATTTCATCATTTAATATAAAGCCGGCGCCGCCAACTACTGTTTTACTTCCATAAGAATTATTAAGAGTAGTAGTAACTGCCACTGCATTTCCATCTTTATCTATTACACTCAGGTGTGTTGTTTCTTCACTTTCAACTGCAGGTAATTCTCCTGGCTTCACGTGTTCGCTATTGCTTGCTTTGCCGGGAACAAAATCAGCCATTCTTTCTTTTAAATATTTTTCATTGGTAAGTTTTGAAACCGGCACTTTAAAAAAATCTGCGTCACCCATAAACTGTGCCCTGTCAGCATAAGCTCTTCTTTCTGCTTCTACCATTAATTGCACAGCTTCAGGAGAATGAAATCCATATGATGCGATCGGTTTATCCTCGATCATCTTCATCATCTGGTGTACAAGCAAACCTCCGCTGCTTGGCATTGGCATTCCCACAATTTTATACCCTTTGTAGTCAAAAACGTGTGGCTCTCTTGATGCAGCCTTATAATTTTTCAGGTCTTCAAGTGTGATGATCCCTTTTCCTCTTTTCATTTCTTCAACGATCAGTCTCGCAGTTTCGCCCTCATAAAATCCTTTCGCTCCATTTTTTTTAATTCGTTTTAAAGTTTCAGCAAGATCTTTTTGAAAAAGTGTATCGCCACCTTTCCATTCATAATTTTTTACGAATGCAGGTGTTTGTGTAGAGTATTTTTGAAATTCATCTTTCAATCCATTAAAGGCTCTTGCATCTTTTTCAGAAATTGCAAATCCTTTTTCCGCGAGGTCAATTGCAGGTTGAATTAATTTATCAAAAGAAAGCTTTGCATATTTACTTGATTCAAATAAACCTGCAACAGTACCTGGAACACCTGACGAAAGATGACCGTTCTGACTTAATTCTAATTGAGGTTCGCCACCTGGACTTAGATACATATCACGATAAGCATTTCCGGGTGCTTTTTCTCTGTAATCAATTGCAACTAATTTCCCGTCTTTTAATCTTGCTACCATAAAGCCGCCGCCCCCAAGATTTCCGGCATTTGGATAAACAACAGCAAGTGCTAACTGTGTTGCAATTGCCGCGTCAACGGCATTACCACCCATTTTTAAAATTGCTAGACCAACTTTGCTTGCGAGCGGATGTGCTGAAACAACGGCGCCATTTTCACAAATAACTTTTTTCTGACTGTCGTATTTATACTGATCGACAACTGGGGTTGCTGTTTTTGTTGTTGAACATGAAAATTGAAATAAAACAGGAAGGATAAATAAGAAAAATATTTTTTTCATCGTGCTTAGTATTCTTTACGCAAGGTAAATAGTTCCGGGTTTTTTATCTTAGAATCTTTATCTTTATTTTACTCTCACCGATATTCACTGAAGTCCATTTTTATCCAATTATCCTGGTTTTATTAACTCAATAATTCCTGCATATGATCAAATTTACCCTTGCTTTTAAAAGTGTTGGATTTCTTCTTATTTGCTTTTTCATTACAATAAGTGCAATAGGTCAGACATCTTCATTGCGTGGTTCAGTAAGGGATGCAAATGGGTTACCGATGGCAGGTACTTCTGTCATTTTAGATGGAACAAAAAGAGGAACTGTAACTGATGCAAGCGGCAACTATGAAATAAAAGTTTCTCCTGGTACTTACACTTTAATAGTTAGCTATGTTGGTGTGATAACTCAACGCAAACAAGTAACAGTCGCAGCTGGAGCAGTATCTGAGAACATTTTTGAAATGCAAAACTCCGGTGACCTTAATAGAGTGATAGTTGTTGGCTCACGTTCATCCATTTCAAGATCAAGAACTCAAACCCCGGTTCCGGTTGATGTGATCACAAACCGTGAATTGAATATGACCGGGCAGGTGGAACCAACACAAATGATAAATTTTGTTGCTCCATCTTTTAATTCAAGCAGGCAGACAGTTGCTGATGGTACTGATCATATCGATCCCGCAACGATTCGCGGGCTTGGTCCGGATCAAACACTCGTCTTAATAAATGGGAAACGAAGATATAATACTGCACTACTGAATGTTAATGGAACGATAGGTCGCGGTTCTGTGGGCACTGATCTTAATGCAATTCCTGCAGCAGCAATTGATCGAATAGAGGTTCTTCGCGATGGAGCGTCATCTCAATACGGTTCTGATGCGATCGCTGGAGTCATAAATATTGCCTTGAAGAAAAATACTACGGGCACAACATTATATACTCATTGGGGGCAACAGTATGAAGGAGATGGTGATGTCCTGCAATTGGGAATAAATAAAGGAATGAAGTTGGGTAAAAAAGGCGGATACTTTAATATATCAGGTGACATCCGTCATCGTGATGCAACAAATCGTTCTGGTGATTATACCGGTACTGTTTATACAAATGATGTTCCGCTGGATGAACAAATAATTGCTCAACGGGGGTTTAGCAGGAAAAATAATATGCATATTGGTAATTCGGAAATCAGTAATTATGGTGCGCTGGTAAATATGGGTTATCCATTTACAAAGAATTTGCAATTCCTTTTAACAGCGGGATACAATTACCGAGATGGAAAAGCAGCCGGTTTTTATCGTTATCCAAAACAAACAACTCAAGTGATCAGTGAACTTTATCCCGATGGATTTCTTCCTGAAATAAATTCCGTTATCAAGGATAAATATATTACCACAGGTTTTGAAGGTAAGCTAGCCAGTAATTGGAATTGGGATATTAGCCAGGCAATTGGGAGCAACTCATTTCGTTTTGATGTGAGCAATTCTAATAATGCATCGCAATATGCATTAAAAAAAACGGCTCCTACAGAATTTTATGCCGGTAAACTTATATTCAGCCAATACACTACTAATTTTAATATTTCCCGGGATCTTGGGGCTCAAATGAATTTAAAATCGTTCAACCTTGCGGCAGGTGCAGAATTTCGCACCGATAATTATTCAATCGAAGAAGGGGAACCAGCATCTTATCTGAACTATGATCCTCCCTCCGGCAAAGTTGGGGGAGCACAGGTATTTCCCGGTTTTCAACCAGCAAATGCAGTAGATGAGAAGAGAAATGTGCATGGTGCCTATATTGATATTGAAACTGATATTACTGATAAACTTCTTTTAAATGGTGCAGCCCGCTATGAACACTATTCTGATTATGGTTCAAGCTTTGCCGGCAAATTTGCTTTTCGTTACCAGTTATTCAAACAGCTTGCAATTCGTGGCGCAGTAAGTAATGGTTTCAGGGCCCCATCCATGCACCAACGATATTTTAGTGCGATCAGTACTGTATTTATTCAAACAAATACGGGATTGCAACCATTTCAACAGGGAACCTTTCGCAATAATAGTTTGGTGGCGCAGGCATTCGGAATTCCAAGCCTCG
>DASTZB010000057.1:0-3888 GCA_035764525.1 Chitinophagaceae bacterium
TCGCCCATCAGCATTTGTAATTCTGCTCAACTGCAGTAATTTGGCCGTATAAAAAATCAGTTACGGCCAAGCGAGTTTCAGGAATTCTGTTTTCCCAACAGTACAAACGCCTGGACGTTGGCTGCAATGGCGATTAACAATCGTTTCATATTGAAAAATCGAGAATGCGAATTTTTCCGATACTCTATATAATCTTCGTCTTTCTATTAAGCTGTCAGAGCATTCAAACGGGAAAGAATGTAAACAACTCGACAATTAAACTTATTAAGTCGTTAGGATTGTTAGCCGAGGATGAACAAATAATTAAGTACTATTCAAACTATACCGAAAGGAGAGCTGGCAATTTTTTCACAAATCGAAGAATTGCACACTATTGGCTGGACGAACATGATCAGTCCAAGAACGACACTTCATTCGCTTATTATGAAAGTATTGTCGCCATCGATACCATATATGCAGTTCCAGACACATTT
This sequence comes from Chitinophagaceae bacterium, assembly GCA_035764525.1. Taxonomy (GTDB): domain Bacteria; phylum Bacteroidota; class Bacteroidia; order Chitinophagales; family Chitinophagaceae; genus VBAS01. The sequence continues at coordinate 474 of DASTZB010000057.1, forward strand.
TCACCCTACATGCGCATAACAAGATCCGACAGCACCACATTTAAGGTATTTGTCGGTGGAAGCTTGGAGCAAATCAAAGTGTTTTTTGAGGACGCTATTCGAATTTGGCGAAATCATAAACGATAGCGGTCAGACTATAAAAATAATTACCAAAGAGTATATATATGCAAAGTGATATAAAGCCTTACGAGGAAAAATATAGAGAGCAGATGATCTCAGTATGGGAAAAATCTGTTAGGGCAACCCATCTTTTTGTTAGTTCGGAGGAAGTAGATCGGCTAAAAGAGTTGGTAAAAAGAGTTGATTTCAATTCATATTCGGTTTACTGCTTAACTTCTGGAAGCAAAGTGCTTGGATTTTTAGGAGTTGAAAACGATGTAATAGAAACCTTGTTTTTAGATCCAGAGTACATTGGCCAAAAATTGGGTACAAAACTCATGAATTTTGCTTTGGACGAGCTAAACGCAGACAAAGTTAATGTAAATGAACAGAACACAGATGCGGTTAATTTTTATTCTAAATTTGGGTTTGTTACCTATGAAAGAATTGAAAAAGATTCTGAGGGGTATCCGCTTTTGAAAATGAAACTTAATAAAAATGATAGAAATTTATGAATAACAAAAAAGTCCGAACCGCTAACACCGGTGACCGATGCACAACTAACTCTGCAAAAAATGAAAATTTAAGATGGCTGCTGATCTCTTAGCAGCCTTTTTTAACATGCAAACTCCCTGGCCGTAGCAAAACGTTGCATGCCAGCACTAACAATTTTGCAATTCTTATGATTATTGTCCAGCTTGACATTTGCTATTTAGCAACAGAATAAAATTTATCTTTAGTAACAACGTTCGGCAGCCGTCACCGGGGCGAAGAATAAATGAATTCCCCAACAGCACAAATGCCTGGACGTTACCGGCAAGCAAAAAGCGACTTTGTGGAGTGGCATACATTAGCAAAACGACGTGTCGCCTTGCAACTAAAAAATTAAAGCTTCCCAATATGGGCAAAATAAAATTACTATCGGCTTTTTTAATTGTAGCACTGTATTCAATAAGCTGCACAAAAGACAGCCAACAGAAACAAGACAATCATGCTCCCATTGCCGATGCAGGGAACGATACGACCATTATTTTACCAGCAAACACAGCAATGCTAAATGGTTCTTTATCTACCGACCCTGATAATAATATTAAAAGTTATCAATGGACAAAAATATCAGGTCCTCTATGCAATATTACCAATGCCAATGCTGCGCAAACACAAGTGACCAACCTTTCAGTAGGGGTTTATGTTTTTGAACTAAAAGTAACAGATGCTAATGACACGTTTGATAAAGACACCATGCAAGTGAGTGTAGTTAGTGCTGCTGTAAATATATATGTAGCGGGAGCTGAATTAAGTTCCGGGAAACGTTTTGCCAAATATTGGAAAAACGGGGTAGCGGTCAACCTGACCGATGGTAGTAATCCGGCGGAGGCAGAAGACATTGCAGTGGTAAATAACGATGTTTATGTTGCCGGAAGTGAGAATAATGCAGGATGGTCTGCACCCAAGTATTGGAAAAATGGTGCAGCAGTCAATCTTCCTTACACCGGAACCTATGCAATCGCAAGCTCCATTGCAGTTATAAACAATGACGTTTATGTAGCAGGACATGAAAATAATAATTCAGGGAAACGGGTTGCTAAATATTGGAAAAATGGTGTAGCAGTCAATCTTACTAATGGCAATTTTGATGCATTAGCACTTGCCGTTGCCGTAGTCAATAATGATGTATACGTGTCAGGATTTGAAAATAATAGTTCTGGCAAACAAGTCGCCAAATATTGGAAAAATGGTGTAGCAGTTAACCTTACTGGTGACAACAGTTGGGCATTTGGGAACGATATTGTTGTGGTAAATAATGATGTATATGTCGCAGGATTTGAAGATAATTCTGGAGCAGTAATTGCGAAATATTGGAAAAACGGGATGGCAATCAATCTTACCAATGGCAGTAAAGCTGCGAGAGCAGAAAGTATTACTATAGTAAACAACGACGTTTATTTAGCAGGATGGGAGATTAGTAATTCTGGAAAATCGGCTGCCAAATATTGGAAAAATGGTGTGGCAGTTAATCTCACCGATGGTACCACTAATATGTATGCTGTAGACGTTACTGTGGTAAACAATGACGTTTATGTGGCAGGATATGAGTTTGAAAATGGCAAACAGGTTGCCAAATTTTGGAAAAACGGTCTGGCAGTCAATCTTACTGATGGTAGCAACATTTCAGTAGCATGGGCGGTGGCAGTGCAGTAAAAGTCCCTAATCCTCGCCTAAGCCTTTAAGAAATCAAGACTATTGTTTCGGGCCATATAGTGGCTCCATCAATAAAACGAAAAAAGAACTGTCTTTTCAAATCGATGAGACTATGAAGTTGTATACAAACGTGAAAGTGGACAATTTCATTTGTTGGAATAGAAGATTACGAAATTTGAAACGCCAGCCGGCAACAGAAGTTTTGTGCTATGCAGGCAGACGAATAAGCCATCGACTTTTTATCGCATATCGTCTGCATATTCGGCTGAACTAATGCTGATGAACTTTTGTGCAATCAATGAATTAATTATCTTTAATTAGCTTAAGTTTCAGGCTAACGAATAAAAATATCAGCACAGCAGAAAGCCTATGGCCGTTGTGTGCTATTTAATTTTTACACGCTGCTATTCATGAAAACAAGAATGCGCATTATTTTGACTACACTTACAATTGCATTTCTCTTTGCATTCACAGCAACAGTTTTTTCAATAGCACACTGGACGTTTGGTGACTTTGCATATTCGTTCATTATGACATTTGGTTTTATTCTTATTCCTTTGATTATATGTGTTTGCTTTTTTCATTTTCTTCTTAATATCTATCGGAGGTCAAAGCGACAACCAGCGTTAAAAACTAAAATTTTGACTTTGTGGCTTGTATATAATCTTGCTTTGCTTTTAATTAGTCTTCCCGACTTTATTAGACACCAAAACAATAGAGAGTATTTACATTATAAATCGTTTACTGAGTATTTTATGACAAACATGTTGGACGGCTTTATTATTGCAACAATATTTGCTTTTGCAATTCCTCTGTTAGACAACTTTTTTAAACGTAAAGTTATTAACCTTGACATAACGCAAAAATATTGACGGACATAAACAAGCACAGGGCAGGCGGTGACCGATGTTGTGTTCAGTTCTTCAAGTAGTTATTTCCTAAAATAAATCGTGTCTTTAAGTTCAAAATGCTTATCAAAGACATCCAATTTAGCAGTGCAGATATAAAATCGTGGGCCAATAAAAACTATATCCACACGGGATGGAGTCATGGCTATAATTGAGTCGACCTCTGAAAATTTTGCGTGAGACAGTGCATTTAAAAACATCTCGTA
>DASTZB010000058.1:0-3271 GCA_035764525.1 Chitinophagaceae bacterium
TCCATTTTTAGCTAATATAGTTTTAATATCCACTATGCTTCATATGCATTTAAAAAGCCGAATAGAATTCCCGAACGTACAAGAGTGCCCTTCGCTTCGCTCTGGGTAAACTGTGCAACGAAAGCCAAATAGTATTACAAATGCCGGCTACATAATCCCTTCTCTCTCGCCTCTTTTCGTTACCTTCGCCACCTCGAAAAATAGAGGTAAATCGTACATGAAGAACATCCGTAATTTTTGCATTATCGCACATATTGACCATGGCAAATCCACCCTGGCAGACCGTCTTTTGCAAAGCACCGGAACCATTAGCGACCGTGATATGATGGACCAGGTGCTTGATGACATGGACCTTGAAAGAGAGAAGGGCATCACCATCAAGAGCCATGCAATACAGATCAATTATAAACATAAGGATGGTAAGGAATATATCCTGAACCTGATCGATACACCCGGCCATGTGGATTTTAGCTATGAAGTGAGCCGGGCTTTGGCCGCCTGTGAAGGATGCCTGCTGTTGGTCGACGCTACTCAAGGTATCCAGGCGCAGACCATCAGCAACTTATACCTCGCTATTGAAAATGACCTTGAGATCATTCCTGTCATTAACAAAATTGATATGGACGGTGCGATGGTGGATGAAGTGACGGACCAGATAGTCGATCTTGTAGGTTGTAAAAGAGAATCAATTTTATTGGCAAGTGCAAGAACAGGATTAGGTGTGCCGGAAATTTTAGATGCGATCGTTGATAGGATTCCTGCACCAGAAGGCGATCCCAATGCGCCGCTGCAGGCATTGATCTTCGACAGTGTATTCAATTCTTTTCGCGGTATCATTGTTTACTATCGTATCCTGAATGGTAAAATAAAGAAAGGTGATAAAGTAAAATTTGTTTCTACTGACCAGGAATATGATGCCGATGAAGTCGGTATCCTGAAATTGAAAATGTCAGAAAGACCTGAAGTGCTTTGTGGCGATGTTGGTTATATCATCACCGGTATTAAAGTAGCAAAGGAAGTTAAAGTGGGAGATACGATTACTGTTGCTTCAAATCCCAACCCGCAAATGATACAGGGATTTGAAGATGTGAAGCCAATGGTATTTGCTGGTATCTTCCCGATAGATACAGATAATTTTGGAGAGCTGCGAGATTGCATGGATAAACTGCAGCTGAATGATGCCTCTCTTACTTATGAATTAGAAACATCACAGGCACTTGGTTTTGGTTTCCGTTGTGGCTTTTTAGGATTGCTGCATATGGAGATCATACAGGAACGCTTAGAAAGAGAATTTAACCAGACTGTGATCACTACAGTACCCAACGTTGGTTTTATTGCCTATACTACAAAAGGAGAAACGGTAACAGTAAATAATCCTACTGAATTTCCTGACCCGGTAAAGACTGAACGAATTGAAGAACCTTATATCAAAGCACAAATAATTTCCAAGCCGGAATATATCGGCAATATCATGACGCTGTGTTTGGGTAAAAGAGGAATTCTTATTAACCAGCATTACCTGACGCCGACAAGAGTTGAGTTGTTATTTGAAATGCCATTGACCGAGATCGTTTTTGATTTTTATGATAAATTAAAATCTCAAACCCGTGGTTATGCTTCTTTTGATTATCACCCGATCGGTTATCGTGAAAGTGATATTGTGAAAATGGACATCCTTTTGAATGGTGATAAAGTGGATGCATTGAGTGCATTGATCCATCGCAGCCGTTCACAGGATTTTGGTAGAAAGCTTTGTGAAAAATTAAAAGAACTGGTTCCCCGCCAGCAATTCCAGATCACTATACAGGCTGCGATCGGCGCTAAGATCATTGCCCGTGAAAATATTTCGGCAATGAGAAAAGATGTTACCGCTAAATGTTATGGTGGTGACGTAAGCCGCAAACGTAAATTATTGGAGAAACAAAAAGAAGGTAAGAAACGTATGCGCCAGATCGGAACAGTAGAAGTGCCGCAGGAGGCGTTTTTAGCGGTGTTGAAACTTGATGAGTAAGAATTGAAAGTTGAAAATTGAAGGTTGAAAGTTGTGAATAGTGAGTAAGTTATGAAGGTGTCAGCTATGACGCCTTTTTTGTTTCTATTATCTTGCATCATGCTTCGCAAAAGAGGATTGCATTTTTATTTAGTGCTAGGTCTATTTGCTGTTTATCTTATCAACGGATTAATTGCTATTCCCCGCAACTCGGTTACTTACGATGAAATGGATCATTGGAGCTATGGAAAAAGGATCTTAATGCGAAAAACTGATAAGATATATCCTTTTGATGATGCAGGTGTGATGCCTGTTTGCGGAGTAAACGCAATACCGAGAGCGGTACAACAGTTAATAAATCCTCAATTATCAAAAACGGATGGTGGTTTCAGCGATATTATGAATGGCCGTTATGTTACCCTTTTGGTTTGCCTGCTTACTGGTTTTTTTATTTACCGATGGTCAAAAGAATTGTATGGTGAGGATGGGGGACTGCTTTCGTTATTCTTATTTGTTTTTTGTCCAAACCTCAATGGTCATGGAATTTTATTAGCCATGGATGCTTATACGGCATTATTTACAGCTTCCACTGCATATTATTATTGGAAATTTATAAAACGATCAGGGTGGAAGTATTTTCTTGCATTCAGCTTGAGTCTTGCTATGGCGCAGATAGCAAAATACTCGATGATCCATCTTGTTATTTTTTTAGGAATCGTGTCAATTTTTGTTTTATTAAAAAGAAAAACAATCTTGAGTGGCTTTGTAAGAAATTTTATGCGCCTGGTCGTAATGGGGGTGATCGTGATTCTTGTAATTAATATCGGGTATATATTTAATAGCCCTGGGAAAAGCCTGGATGAATTTAAACTGGCGAGTAAATCGTTTACAACTCTTCAAAATTCTTTTATTGGGTCAATTCCTTTGCCATTACCAAAACCATATATCGAAGGGCTGGACATGATCAGCTATATGAATGAATTGGGTGCCGGTCATGCGAATGTATCCGATGCAAATTATCTTTTTGGAGAAAAAAGAACAGGAAGTGGTTTCTGGTATTATTATCTTGTCATTTTTACCTACAAGACTCCTTTCACAGCTTTATTAGTCCTGGTAGCCGCGATCTTTTTTTTATTTGTTAGAAACAAAAAGCAGGGACACCCAAGCACCATGCTTTTCTTATTATTTTTTATTCTTTACTTTTTACTTGTGCTTGGTATTCAAAACAATGTTCAAATTGGGATCAGGCATGTATTGATGGTTTATCCTTTGCTTTATGTG
>DASTZB010000059.1:0-2198 GCA_035764525.1 Chitinophagaceae bacterium
GAGAGGATTAGATTATTTGGAAACAGATACGTTGGTCGATGCAAAAAAAGTAGGTATCGAAGGTGTATCACGTTATGGTAAGGCTGCATTAGTTACACTTGCATTCGAACCACGCTTTGCAATTGGATTGATTGGATCTTCTGGCAAAGGTGGCGCTACACTTCATCGTCGTGTTTTTGGTGAAGCAGTAGAAAGCCTTACCGGTAGTGGTGAGTATCATTGGATGGCTGGCAATTATTTAGAATACGGAACAGAAGAATCATCGTTCGGTAAAAAAACTGGTTGCGATCTGTCGGTTGATTCACATGAATTAATTGCGCTGTGTGCGCCACGTCTAACATTTATCAGTTATGGCATACCTGAAAAAGGTGATGCAAAATGGTTGGATCAACAAGGAAGTTATATGGCTACTATAGCAGCAGGTTCTGTATATAAATTATTAGGAGCAAAGGATATTGGTGTGTCAAATGATTATATGAAAGAAAAAATGCCGGCAATGCAGACTGATATGCTTGATGGCGAATTAGCATGGCGGCAACATGATGGCGGACACACTGATGCTCCCAACTTTAAATTTTTTATTCCATGGGCAAATAAGTTTTTAAAATATGAAAGAAAAGCACAATAATGAAACATCTGGTAATCTCTACAAGATTTTTAAGAAACCTATCGGTATTTATAAGTACGGTTTTTTTTCTGAATAGTGGATCAGTGGCACAGGGAATTGAAAAAGCTGCACCGATTGGTTTCGATTCAGTTCGTACAGGAATTCCGAATGGAAAAATCGATACGATCATTTATGAATCAAAAACAGTTGGCACAAAACGACGTGCATTGATTTATACACCTCCGGGATTTTCCGAAAAAAATAAATACCCGGTGCTATACCTTTTGCACGGGATCGGTGGTGATGAAAAAGAATGGTTAAAGGGTGGCAAGCCACAAGTGATCCTTGATAATCTTCTTGCTGATGGAAAAATAGAACCAATGATCGTTGTGATGCCTAATGGAAGAGCAATGAAGGACGACCGGGCTGTAGGAAATATTTTTGACAGTCTTAAAGTACAGGCCTTTGCCAATTTTGAAAAAGATCTGTTGAATGACCTTATTCCTTTTATTGAAAAAAATTACCCCGTTTTAACTGACAGGGAACATCGTGCAATTGCTGGCCTTTCAATGGGTGGCGGACAATCATTGAATTTTGGTTTGGGTAATCTGGATAAGTTCGCATGGGTTGGTGGGTTTTCATCTGCTCCTAATACAAAGAGACCTGAAGAACTGATACCGGATCCTGAAGCTGCAAAAAATAAACTGAAACTACTTTGGATATCCTGTGGTGATAATGATGGTTTGATTTCATTTAGTAAAAGAACACATGATTATCTTTTTGAAAAAGGAGTTTCTCATATATATTATATAGAACCCGGTGTTCATGATTTTAAGGTATGGAAGAATGGCTTGTACATGTTTTCTCAATTCCTATTTAAGCCAGTTGATAATTCAACTTTTCCCAAATACACAGTTTTAGGTTCTGCTGCAACTACCAATGTACGGTCTGCACAGTATCCACAAATACTTCCGGATAATCGGGTCAAATTTCGCATCAAAGCACCTGAAGCGCAAAGAGTGCAGATCGATCTTGGAAAAAAATATGAGATGGCACGAGATACAGGAGGTTATTGGATAGCAACAACTGATTCCATCGGTGAAGGTTTTCATTATTATTCTCTTTTGATTGATGGAGTAGCATTGGCAGATCCGGCAAGTGAATCATTTTATGGCATGGGCAGAATGGCAAGCGGAATCGAAATTCCTTTTGCAAATGGTAGTTATTATGCGTTGAAAGATGTTCCGCATGGAGATATCCGCATTAAAAAATATTTTTCAAGGATAACGAATTCATGGCGCCAATTTTATATATACACTCCTCCCGGTTATGATATCAATACAAATCAAAAATATCCCGTGTTATATATACTACATGGCGGCGGCGAGGATGAAAGAGGTTGGGCAACCCAGGGAAAGACTGACCTCATTTTAGATAATTTGATCGCAGAGAAAAAAGCAAAGCCTATGTTGATCGTTATGCCCGATGGAAATTTCGGCACTGGCGGCTTAGCTGGATTTAATGAAAATGTGTTAAGAACTTTTGAAAGCGAATTAAAGCAATCAATTATTCCATTTGTAGAAAAAAATTT
>DASTZB010000060.1:0-3369 GCA_035764525.1 Chitinophagaceae bacterium
ACAACATTCAATTACATCAAAGGAAGAAAGTTTGCGCCACAAGTTGAAGCTTGGAATAAAGCAGTGGCATATTGGAAAACTTTATACAGTGAAGGCGATGCAAGATTTGACAACGAGATCTTTCTTGATGCTGAGGACATACAGCCAATGATCACTTATGGTACTAACCCGGGAATGGGTATTGGTGTAAATGAAAAGATTCCCACTGCGGAAACAGTTAATGAAACTGATAAAAGTGGTCTGTCAAAATCACTTGCTTATATGGGATTAAAAGAAGGGTCTCCCATCAAAGGTCAAAAAGTGGATTATGTATTTATTGGTAGTTGTACTAATTCAAGAATTGAAGATCTGAGGATGGTAGCTTCATTTGTTAAAGGGAAAAAGAAGGCTGAAGATGTAGAAGTATGGGTGGTACCGGGAAGTAAGCAGGTAGAGAAACAGGCAATTGAAGAAGGCATTGATAAAGTTTTTGAGGAAGCTGGATTTATGCTACGTCAACCTGGTTGTAGTGCATGTCTCGGAATGAATGAAGATAAAATTCCCGCAGGCAAATATTGTATAAGTACCAGCAATAGAAACTTTGAAGGAAGACAAGGACCAGGTGCAAGAACAATGCTGGCAAGCCCATTGACTGCCGCTGCCGCTGCAATTACCGGAAAAGTTTCTGATGTAAGAGAACTATTAGTAAATGAAATGGCGGAAGCAACAAATTAAAGCATGGCTAAAAGCATAAACATAGTTAAATCAACGGCAGTTCCTCTTAATATAGAAAATGTGGATACCGACCAGATCATTCCTGCACGTTTTTTAAAAGCAACAAGCAGAGAAGGATTTGGTATAAACCTTTTTCGCGACTGGCGATATATTAATGATGACGAAACCCTACCAAAAGTAGATTTTCCTTTAAATAACAAAAAGTATGGTGGCAAAATTTTAGTTGCTGGTAAAAATTTTGGTTGCGGCTCTTCAAGAGAACATGCAGCATGGGCTATTAAAGATGCAGGCTTTGATGTGGTGGTCAGCAGCTTCTTTGCCGATATTTTTAAGAACAATTCACTCAATAATTTTTTATTGCCTGTTACAGTCAGCGAAAGATTTCTATCAAACCTATTTGAAGCCGTAACAAAAAATCCCCAAACCCAAATTGAAGTGGATCTTGAAAAACAAACTATCAGCGCTGCCGATGAAACAGAAAGCTTTGATATCAACAGTTATAAAAAAACTTGCTTATTGAACGGCTACGATGATATAGACTACTTGTTGAACGCTAAAAAAGAAATAGAAGAATTTGAAACCCTGGAAAAATAAACCTTACATGAAAAAAAAGATAGCAGTATTAAATGGTGATGGAATTGGCCCTGAAGTGACCAATCAATCCATCCGTGTGCTGAATGTCGTGGCTGAACGCTTCGGTCACACATTCGAATATCATGAAGCATTGATCGGCGCTGATGCAATTGATAAAACAGGAACCGCATTACCTTCCGAAACGATCGATATTTGTCTTGACTGTGATGCTGTTTTATTTGGTGCCGTTGGTCATCCAAAGTATGATAATGATCCGAATGCCAAAGTGAGACCCGAACAAGGAATACTCGGGATAAGAAAAGCCTTACAATTATTTGCAAACATTCGACCGGTTACTACTTACCCAACTTTGCAACACCTCTGCCCTATCAAACCAAAAAATATGGAAGGTGTTGATTTTATCATCTTCCGTGAATTGACTGGCGGAATTTACTTTGGTAAAAAACAAACTGCTGAAGATGGAAGCTCGGCAAGTGATGAATGCTCATATACAAAAGAAGAAATTGAAAGGATCGCCCATCTCGCATTTCAATATGCACAAAAAAGAAGAAACAAACTTACCCTGGTTGACAAAGCAAACGTTCTTGATACTTCAAGACTCTGGAGAAAAACGGTTCAGCAGATAGCAACTCAATATACTGAGGTAAAAGTTGACTATATGTTTGTAGACAATGCAGCAATGCAGATCATCATCAATCCCAAACAATTTGATGTGGTATTGACTGAAAATATGTTCGGTGATATTATCAGCGATGAAGCAAGCGTATTGAGCGGTTCATTGGGCATGCTTCCTTCAGCTTCTGTGGGAAACAAAACCGCCTTGTTTGAACCGATCCATGGTTCTTATCCGCAGGCTGCCGGAAAAGATATTGCAAACCCAACCGGTTCCGTTTTGAGTGCGGCAATGATGCTTGAGCATTTCGGCATGAAAGAAGAAGCCGAAGTTGTAAGAGACGCAGTGGAATGGACATTGGAGAACAACTTTGTGACAAAGGACATTGATCCCGTGAATTTTTACTTCACCTCTACTATTGGAGAGCTGTTGTGTGATTATGTGAGTGGGAAGATCCCGGGTTCGATAAAGAAAGAAAATATTGAATTGCGTAAATCAACGATAATCTGAAGTCAGACTCAGAGAGTCCGGAAGTCCGAAAGACGGAAAGACTTTTAAAAAATAAGAATCATTCTTCCGGACTTCCGGTCTTGTGGACTTTCGGACTGAAATAAAAATTGCTTGCCGCAGTTCTTTTTTCAAAACGGCGGGTGTATATTTACAGAACATACATCCTTCATGTTGAAGCATATAATAAATAATGTCATCGCCAGGATCTCCTCAATAATTATTGTGGTTGTCATTATTATTACTTCTACAGGAGGTGGTGCATGATAATAAATTAAAAAACTAATTATACAGCAACCCGCCTCCAAAAAGGCGGGTTGTTTTTTTATCGCCTAAAACAAATCTTATGGCATCATATTATAACAACGAAACAATTTTATTCTGGAACGGTGAGTTTATAAAAGCTACCGAAGCAAAGATCGACCTGTACAGCCAATCATTGCACTATGGTTATAGTGTATTTGAAGGGATCCGCTCTTACAGAACAGTAAATGGCGAAACAAAGATCTTTAAGGACGTTGAGCATTATGACAGGCTAAGAAGATCTGCCGAGGCTTTGAACATGCCTTATCATTGGACAACGCAGGAATTGATCGATGCCACATACGAAATATTAAAGAGAAATGATCTGCAGGATGCCTATATACGTCCGGTAGTGTATGCACCTACAAATATGAAATTTGATGTGAATGAAGAATCATTTATCGTAATTGAAGCATGGAAAATGCAACCTTTCCTTGGTGAAAAGCTATTAAGAGTAATGACTTCTTCATTTCAACGTCCGAATCCAAAGGGATTTAAAATTCATGCAAAGGCTGCAGGTCATTATGTAAACTCACTTCTTGCCAGCCAGGAAGCGAAAGCAAATGGTTATGATGAGGCCTTATTACTAGACATGAATAATTATGTAGCAGAGGCACCGGGAGCAAATTTCTTTTATG
>DASTZB010000061.1:0-9642 GCA_035764525.1 Chitinophagaceae bacterium
CATCTGTCTCACCAACCCTTACTCCATCTTTTTCCTGTTGTTTTATATAAGAGAGATTTCTTTTCCTGCATAATTTTTCCCAGATCTTAGCCTCAGTTAATTTGACACAAGTAGAAATTTCCTGTGACTTAAGCGTAAAGCCCCGGTGCCATAATAAATATCTAATCTCTTCATCGGGAATTGCATTAAAAATTGGTTCTGATAAACGTATCTCAATTGAATTTATCTTTTTTGTTTTATAGAATTCTATCAGTGATTCAAGTATTTCCAGTATTTGCTGCAATGTAGCAGAATTATGAAAGATCACCCCACCACTCGAACTGCCGGGGTGTGATACTACTTTTTCCTTTTCATTTTCAGAAATAATGGCAGCAGGAAAAACAGCCATTAAAGTTCCTTTCTCAAAAAAAAGAAGGCTAGCATCATTAAATTTTCCTTTAGGGTGATATGAAAGAAAATCTCTTTCCTGGAAAATACCTCCGTTTCGTGATGTGTTTCTCACAAATTCATCCCATGTTTCATGATGATCTTCGGTATATTCTTTTACTTCAAATTGACTGACAACATCCACGGGGTTCATACTAAAAGTTTAATTTATTTTTCTTACCAAATAATTCGGATTAGCCGCTACCACTTCATATCTTCCTGATTGTTTTATTTCACTGATCACTTTCTTCACTTCCCATGTAGAAAAATCACTTGAGTCATCAAAGAGAATGAAACCGCCTTTTTCCAACCACTTGTCAGTATTTACAAAGTCATTCTTTGCAAATTCGTAGGTATGATTGCCATCTATATACGCAAAGCTTATAAGACCCCCTAATTCAATCTCTCTTCCCAAAATATCTTTTCTTTTTTCTTTTTTTTCCCAAAGACCAAAAAACTCATCAGAGAAGCATTCAATAGTATAGGGCAGGTTATGCTTGCTGAAAAAAGAAATATTTCGAATATAAGTTTCTTTTATAAATTGCCGGTATTCACTATGTTTTAATGTACTGCCTTCAAGTAAAGCTTCCTGGTTTTCGCTTCCTTCAAAGATCCATTTATCACAGGTAATTACTTTATTATTCCTTGAAAAATGCTGAAGATAAAATGTGATCAAGTTTGTTGACAACCCGCAAAAAGATCCAATTTCAATAATTGGATTATTTGATGGTAAATTCTTTATAGCATGCTCGTAACAATACAAATTACCTGGATCGAGCATCCCGGGATTCGCAAACTTTAACCAATCAATAAATTCAATAGGTGTATGTTTTTTTAAACTTCTTCGCTGCTTTACTTCCTGGAATCTTTGAAATATGTTCATGATTTTTTTTGAATGTGTGAAATTATTTTAAATGCTTCTTAATTTTTTAGCGGGATTACCGGCATAAAACCCTGGTTGTGCAATGTCTTTTGTAACCACACTTCCTGCACCTATAACTACATTATCACATATTTTCACCGGCAGGATTGTAGCATTGGAACCAATAAATACATTGTTGCCAATCTTTGTCTCTTTCCAGAGAGACTGATCTCCTCTTGCTGGCTGGCCCGTTTTCCAATCATCATTAATAAACATGACCCCGTGCCCGATGAAACAATTTTTTCCAATAGAGACTAATTCACAAATAAAACTGTGACTTTGTATTCGACAGTTGTTACCAATAATGACTCCTTTCTGAATTTCTGTAAACGGACCAATAATAGAATTGTCACCAATTGTGCAACCATAAATATTAACAGGCTCCGTTATTTTCACATTTACTCCAAAAGTAACATCTTGTATGCCTGCAGATCTTATTACCGGGTCCTTCATTCTTTATTCAATTGTTTGTGCCGCTGTATAAATTTTTTCAATGATCTCTACTGTTTTAAAACCTTCAAAACTATTGGCAGAGATCGGCGCATTATTCTCTAATACCTGCACAAGGTTCTCATATACTTTATCATGGTTACTCATTGAGCCCTGGTATTGTCCATAGTCATTGGCTTTATTACCAGCAGGTAGATCTTTTATTTCAATGCCTTCTATATTTTGATATTCCAGCACATTCAGGTATTGACCGCCAATCTTTATCGTTCCCTTCTCTCCGAAAATAGTTATCGATCCTTCCATATTTTTTTTATAACTGTTCACCGTGTAATTAACTGTTCCGATGACTCCGTTATCAAATTCAAGTATCACGGCACCGGTATCTTCAAATTCAATGATGCCCTGGTGAGCATAATTACCTGTGAATGCTTTTGCCCGTTTTACATCTCCAACCATCCAATATAACAAATCAATAAAATGACTGAACTGCGTAAAGAGTGTGCCGCCGTCTAATCTCTTAGTTCCTTTCCAGGAATTATGATAATAGGCGGCATCACGATTCCAAAAACAATTTAACTGCACACTGAAAATTTTTCCGAGCTTATCTTCATCAAGCAATTTTTTTACGGCTTCTACAGGAGGATTAAAACGATTTTGTTTTACAACAAACAATCTTTTGTTGGCTTTCTCTGCCGTCTTTATCATTTCACCGCATTCTTTAATCGATAACCCCATTGGCTTTTCACATAGCACATGTACGCCTGCTTTTAGTGCCTTAATGCTATGCTCCGCATGTAATCCATTTGGCGTACACACGGCTATTACATCAAGATTCTCTTCTGTTCCTAGCAATTCTTCAATAGATGTATAAATATTAGCATTGTGTTTTTTCCCCAGCTCTTCCGCTTTGGTTGCCTCAATATCACACACAGCAGCTAGCTTACCTAAGTTTTGTATATGGCCAGCGTGACGTTGTCCAATTCTACCACAGCCAATAATTGCAAATCGGAGAGACATGATTATTTTACGATTGATTGTTATTTGAAATAAGAAGATGGGCATTCAGTACAGGCCAGAAAGTTATGCAATCATCGTGTGTCCATGATTTTTCCTTTATTCTTTTTTCTGCAAATTGTCTTACTGCATTTCCATTCCAAACATCCGCGTGCATAAAAACAGAAGAGTTTATTTCATCCAAAATAAATTCTTTAAGTTCTCCCGAAAACCATTCTTCCATCGGCGCGTTAAAGCCTACTTTCCACTTCCTTGTTCGAATCGCTTCAGGAATAATTCCCTTCATTGCATCTTTTACAATTCGTTTGACGTGGCCGTCGCCTACTTTTGATGTAAATGGAATTGAAAAAATGAAGCTAACCAATCGATAGTCCATAAATGGCATTCGTATTTCAATACCACTTTGCATTGATGCACGATCAAAATTTCTTAAAATTGTTGGCAAAAGAGTAATATGAAAAGTTTGAAATGGAATTCGTTGTTCTAAAGACAGGTTTTCTATATTGTATGGTTCATTAGTGAGTGAATAGGGACGTCCATTCAAATTTATCCCAAACTCGTTTCCGGCAATTCTATATTTTGTCAGGAATTGCTTTACAACATCCGGTAATACCTTTTTTGCAATTGATTTGATACCTGATAGTATTCCACTATAAGAATTATTTGTCAATCTTTTCCTGATCAAATCCCGATCATGAGATGAATTCATATTAAGCATGGTTTCCAATATATCATTGTGCTTATGCAATGAACCATTATATTTTAACTGGATTATACTTTCCATCATAGAGGGATAGCCAAATAGCATTTCATCCACTCCATGACCGTCCATAGAGATTTTAATTTTCATCCTCTTCATTGCACTATATATCTCACAGATCGGTAGCATTGGCGTCAAATAAATATTGTCAAAAAGAACGGTGGTATCTTTTATCTTTTGTGCCAGTTTTGTGAGGTCGGGTACAGTATATTCGACTTCCCCTTTTGTAAACTCAATAACTTGCTCAGCATAGCAGCGTTCGTCAATTGAAGTACCAGGAAATGTGGCAACGAATGCTTTTTGCCAATTATCAGGCATCGTCCCATGGGCAGTGGCATTGTTCATTATATGGTAGATGCCGCAATAAATAGAAGAAGAGTCGAGACCTCCACTTAACGCAGATGCAAACGGTATAACCTTTGGTGTACGTAGCTTTATTGCATCAAAAAACAATTCCCTGAAGTACTCTACTTGTTCAAAATAATTATCAGAAAATTCTGTTGTTGATGATAGGGTGCTCCACCACCGATTTTGTTGTATACCTATGGTTTTTGCATTTATCTCCAAATAATGACCCGGCAATACCTGGAAAATATTTTTATATATTGTATGCCCGTGACCTTCGAGTGAAAAACTATCTGCAATATTAATCGCAAGATGCTTTTTATTGAATTCACGGTTAAATCCGTCCAAAAATTTGAAGGCATAGGTTTCTGAAGCAAATGCAAAAGTATCATGGGATTTATAGGTATAATAAAGAGGCTTAATCCCAAAACGATCTCGTGCAAGAAACAACGATTGTTGTAATTCATCCCAGATAGCAAATGCCCACATACCGTTGAATTTATTCAAACAATCCTTGCCCCAGCAATCATAAGCCGCGAGAATTACTTCGGTGTCAGTGTTCGTTCTAAATTGGTAGTTTTTTATTTCGAGTTCTCTTTTCAATTCCAAAAAATTGAAGACTTCGCCATTATAAACTATTCTGTAACGATCATTTGCGTAGGGCATTGGTTGATTCCCTAAGGGAGACGGATCGAGAATAGAAAGTTTGCGGTGGCCAAGCCCAAGAAATCCGCACCTATCAATCCAGTATGAACCATCATCGGGACCACGATGGGAAAGACTGTCTGTAAAACGAATCAATTTTTCTTTGGCCAGGGGCTTCTTACTTAAGTACCAAATTCCCGCAATACCACACATATTAGGTTGGTTTAGGCTATTGCTTGCAAATCCCATTCCTGCCTGAACAAAAAACTGCCTTGTTCATTTCCGGGTAAAATTCCACTTCCAAAAAAATCCCCGCTTTCAATTACGAAATAACCGGCATCGAGGATAAAATCCTCAATGATATTGTTTACCCGGGCACATATGTTAAACCGATACATGCCCGCATTTAATGGTACATTAGGTAACCGGCATATGATTTTTCCTTTAACCGGAACGTTACACCAATTATTACCATTGCTGATATTACTAAGATCGGCAAGTTGTTCCCCAAATGGTCCGGTGATTGCAAAAGCGATTTGTAATGATGGAATTTTTTTATACGAAAGATCCCGTGTCTGATACTCTGCTACTATTTGTATATCATCGCCGCTGAAAAATGTTTCACTGATTTTATGGCTGGCTGTTTCTACCCAGGTAGAAATGAAACGTATAACTCCTCCTCCTATACGATCTTTTCTTTCTGCAAGATTATCTTTAGGAAAAGAGATGGCATATGATTGATAAAAATTAATTGCATCCTTATTGCCACCGTTGTAGACCAGGTTCCCTTTATTTAGTACTAACCCCTTGTTACAAAGGGTTTGAATAGTAAGCATATTATGGCTCACAAATAAAACTGTTCTTCCTTCGCTTGCACTTATATTCTGCATTTTCTCTAAACATTTTTTCTGAAATTCTGCATCGCCAACAGCGAGCACTTCATCGACGACTAAAATCTCCGGCTCTAAATGTGCAGCAATAGAAAAGGCCAGGCGTACATACATTCCACTGCTATAATGCTTAACGGGAGTATCGAGAAATTTTTCAACGCCGGAAAAAGCGACAATTTCGTTAAATCTCTTTTTTATTTCTGCTTTCTTCATCCCCATTATAGCGCCGTTAAGAAAAATATTTTCTCTTCCCGTAAGTTCAGGGTGGAAGCCCGTTCCAACTTCAAGCAAACTGGTTACTCGTCCTTTGATAAAGACTTTTCCAGTAGTAGGCTCAGTTATCCGGCTTAATACTTTTAGTAAGGTACTTTTGCCGGCCCCGTTTCTTCCGATAATTCCAACACGGTCTCCGTGTCCTATTTCAAAGTTTAGTTCTTTTAGCGCCCAAAATTCTTCTATTTCATCTGCTTCGACCACTTTTTCGCTGTCACTCATTAATTGTTTAGTACGCGAATAAAAATTCTTAGCATGTCGCACAATCTGATCACGAAAAGTCTTGTACGTTCCCCTCGATTGGTGACCGATAACATATTTTTTCCCCAGGTTCTCTACCTTGATAACTATCTCAATCATTCATTTTTGAGTTACTCATCACTTGACTTAGTTAGCATACTTGATTTGATGTCAGGCTTGGAAAATCAGATCAACTTTTGAGTTGGTCATTTATTGATCACTATTACAAAATCTGCAGGATTAATGCCGCCGTTGATTCATGCCGTGCACTGATGTAATCGATTCGGCGTACATACTGCTATCACATCGAATTTTCTTCTGCAGCGTCGAAATATTTATTTTTTTTGAGATTTATAGATTATAGCATAGTTATCTTCTGTTTTCGCTATCGGGCCAGTTTCGGAAAGATGTCCTCCATTACTGGTGTCAATAAATACTTTCCAGCTTTCCGGGCTCCAGAAATTTATGTGCCCTCCGAACGTGTCGGTTCTGCCATTTGGCACAGTAATAAGCAACACACCATTCTCCCTTAGCATTGATAATAAGTTGGAGAATGCTCTCGATGGATATAATAAATGTTCCAAAACTTCTGTACACAATAAAATATCAAACCGTTGTTCATGACTTTGATAAATATCGAATTCATAAAAGTCAAATGCAGGAAATAATTTTTTCGCGACTTTAATTGCTTCCGGAGAGTAATCAAAACCTGTAGCCCTTTGGAACTTAAACTCTTTTTGTAAATAATAAAGAAGATGTCCGGTGCCACAGCCAATATCTGCAATTTTTTTGTTATCTAATGTGTCAATCCTGCTTTTTATTAATTCTACTACCGCCTTGTAAAATTCAATTCTTTCTTCGCAGATATAATCAACCAGAAGTCTATCATCCCGATAAAACTCATTCATTTTATCAATTGAATTATGAGCAATCGCATTTGTAACCTTAACCCATTTATCACTGGGGTCCGGCTTTTTTTTAATTTCAAAACCTAAATTTCTTATTAAGTTTTTTAATGCTCTTTTCACAGATATTGCCGCATTCATTTTTCGTATATATTTTAAAAAGAGAATTTTGTTTTCTGCCTCCTGTGAGTCACTCTCTTCTGTCATGAAGATTTCCAATAATTATTCCAAATCCCAAGTCTGTTCAAGCAATAAACTTTTGTGAGAGGCCTCAACAATACGCCCTGTACCAAAATAATCTCCACTTTCTATATCAATTATATCTGCCTCTTTAATCCAATCCTGGATAATTCCATGATTTCTTAAAATAATATTCATGCTATATTGTCCATTGCTAAACGGGAGCTTATCAATTGCACAAGTTATACATCCATGATCAGCAGTTGTTTTGATATAAAAATTAAGAAATTCAGATGCCAGCACGGTCACCAATAATCCTTCTGAATTAGTAAAGGATATAGCCGCAGAAAGATTAAGCGAAGAAACATTTTTTACGCACTGAAAATATAGTTTGAATATTGCTTTTTGACCGCTTATAAATACAGGTTGTACCTCTCCCCGGTTGTTAGTCATTTTAAAATCAACAATCCTTATTTCTCCTAAACCAGAACGGTCTTTTCTTTCCGCGATCCTGCTTTCTGAACGTATAAATATTTTTTCGAGATAATGGGCAATGGCCTCTGCTGTCGAAGTTAAAGGTAAACTTATTTTTCCCTGTGAAAGCACCATTGATTTATTGCAAAGACTTTGTAAGGCTGCCATATTATGACTTACGAACAGTACGGTTCTTCCTTCACTTTCACTTACATCCTGCATTTTGCCTAAACACTTTTTTTGAAATTCCGCATCTCCAACGGCCAGTACTTCATCGATGACTAATATCTCAGGCTCCAAATGTGCCGCTACTGAAAAAGCAAGGCGAACATACATACCGCTGCTGTATCGCTTCACCGGTGTATCTAAAAATTTTTCCACGCCCGAAAAATCAACTATTTCATCAAATTTTCTTTTTATTTCGGCACGGCTCATTCCCATAATAGCCCCATTCAGGAAAATATTTTCCCTTCCTGTAAGTTCGGGATGAAAGCCTGTACCTACTTCAAGCAAACTTGCTACACGGCCTTTGATCGAGATCCGACCTGTTGTTGGTTCCGTAATACGGCTCAGCACTTTTAATAGTGTACTCTTGCCTGCTCCATTTCTTCCGATTATCCCAACCCTGTCGCCCTGCTGAATTTCAAAATTAAGATCCTTCAATGCCCAAAACTCTTCTACTTCATCGCCCTCAATTACCGTTCTGCCTATAATCAATTGCCTGGTTCGGGAATAAAAATTATGAGCATGCTGCATTGCCTGCTCACGAAAAGTTTTGTAACCGCCTTTTCCCTGGTGGCCAATGATATACTTTTTTCCAACATCTTCAACTTTGATTACTGTTTGAGGCATATTAATATTAAATCAGGTCAGCAAAACTTCTTTCCATCTTCCGGAAGGTGCGAATACCAATTAAAAGAAAAAAAATTATTACCGCAAAAGAAATAAGCATGCCATTCCAGTTAAGCGGGGTCTTCTCGCCAAAAAAACACCAGCGAAAACCATCGATCACGCCGGCCATTGGGTTGAGATAATATAGAATCCTGAATTTTTCCGGAATGATCAGCGATGCTTTTTCCGACGTAAAACCAACCGGTGATAAATACAAGCCAATTTGAACTAGAAAAGGAACTACATGTTTGAAGTCGCGGTATTTTACATTTAATGCAGTAAGCCACAAACCAACTCCAAAACTTGCAAAGAAAGCCATGATGATAAATAATGGAAGAAAAATAAGATTAAAAGACGGCGTCGTGCCGTACCAGATCATCAGGGCAAACATCAAAACAAGTGAAATAAAAAAATCAACAAGACTTGTGATAACGGATGCTGCAGGTATGATCATTCGTGGAAAATAAACTTTCGAAATAAGTCTTTCATTTCCAACCAGGCTATTGCTTGCCTCGGTTAATCCAGCCGCAAAAAATTGCCAGGGTAATAATCCTGCAAACACAAGTACTGCATAGTCTACTCCCGGCGGAGGCTTAAGGTTTGCCATTTTTCCAAACACAAACGTAAAGATCATCATTGTCAGTAAAGGGCGTAGCACACTCCATACAACCCCGATGACGGTCTGTTTATAACGAACTTTAAGATCACGCCAGCTTAGTATATAAAATAATTCGCGGTAGCGCCAAAGATCCTTCCAATAATTTTTCTCAGCACGACCGGGTTCTATAAAAACTTCAAATGCCATTCAATTAAACCATTTAATTGTTTACTGTTGACAGAAATTTTTCGTTGTACACCTGAAAAATTCCTTCTTTCAGACTAATAGATGCTTTCCACCCGAGTGATGATAATTTTGAAACATCCATTAATTTTCTTGGAGTACCATCAGGCTTTGAGGAATCAAAGACAATATTTCCCTTATGGCCTGTTATCTCTTTTATCATTTCAGCCAATTCTTTAATGCTAAGGTCTTCACCAACGCCAATATTTATCAATCCTTCTTCGCTATAATTTTTCATTAAGAATATACATGCATCGGCCATATCATCAGCATGTAAGAATTCACGGCGGGGCGTTCCACTTCCCCAAACAGTTACTTCCGTTTGATCTTGGATTTTTGCCTCATGGAATTTTCTAAGTAACGCCGGTAGCACATGAGAACTTTTC
>DASTZB010000062.1:0-2663 GCA_035764525.1 Chitinophagaceae bacterium
GAAGGCGCCAAAGAATTTTTAAAGAAGAATAAAAAAGCAGATGAAAAATTTAAAATGATACAATCGCTTGAAAAGATCAAATCCTTTTTTAATGAGTTGAAGGCAAGTTTGGGGTAAATCATTGTTCCAACTTTCCCGAAATCCTGATATCACTACTTGCTCCAGCCAATTCAATCTTCATTTCTTCCATCAGTTTCAGGATATCTATATTCTTTTGCTGTTTTAATTTTTGAAATTCCTTTATAGCTATGGGAGCCGTAAAAAAATCGATGCTGATAAGAAATGAGTTTGATCTTATATCAGTTAAAAAAACTGAGCTTTCTTCTATTTGCGTATGGGCCAACTTTGTTTTTATTGCTTCAATAAATTTATTAAGGGTCTCAGAAGAAACATCTACGCCAACTTCTAATCTAATTTCTGCTTTACGTTGTGTACGCAATGAAAAATTATCGAGTATACTATCCACCATTTGCTTGTTAGGAACCGAAACATAAGTTTTTTGATCTGTTCGTATTCTTGTACTTCTCAATCCAATTTTTTCTACTGTACCCGTTACCTGCTGCACATGAACCAGGTCGCCTGCAGTAAACGGTTTATCAAAAAATATAATAAACGAAGCGATGAGATTTTCAAGGCTTTCCCTGAGTGATAACGCAATAGCTGCAGTAGCAATACTCAATCCAGTAATAAGGCTGCTGATATTAAAACCAAAACCGGCTTTCAGTATCATTAATATGCCCACAATTCCAATAACTACTTTAAAAAAATCTTTAAAGAAAATGATGAGTTGATTATCGGTTTGACTGGGCGTCAGTTCGGCTTTCTTTTCAATAATAAGGGCAATAAAATCGATCATACGTAATAGCAGCCAGATAAACGAAGCGATCAAAACAATAGTACCAATCGTATGTACAATCTCCTTTGTGCTGTTATTATAAACTTCCACATCCCAATACCCGGGAAATGTGAGTTTATGCAATGCTATAATTGAAACAAGGATAAGAATGAACAAGCCCAATGGCTTTGCTACAAGACCAGAAAATGAACTTTTGTCAACATCTCTGAATACAATATTGACAAGACGATAGATAAGACCCGCGAAATATCGGGAAATAACACGCTTCAAAATAAGAACAAATAAAATAACGCCGATAACGATCAAATAGTTCTTGACGGGGTTATCAAAGATCATTTCATTCAAAAAATCATTCATATATGCAAAAGTAAAAAAGAAAGACCTTAGCGAAGCAGGTAAATCTCCAGCTCATCTTTTTTTAATGCATAGGCTTTTGTAGTAGTAAACAGTATGGATTTTGCTTTACGGAAAGTTTCCGGCATTTTTATTTCCTGTAAAAGTAAATTCGAAGGCTGATAACGCATCAGTGAATCATGACGGGTACCGGTGATAAATTTCCCTACAGTTTTAAAATTATCATAACCGGTAAGAGAGAATATATTCTTTAAGCTGCCATAATAATCGAATACGTACACTCCTTTGTTCTTATCATATAAATAAAGATAGCCATCCTGGTCGCAGATAGAAGTAAACGAAAATGCCTCATCAAAAAGCTGGCGAAAATCAGTAGTAGCAAAAAGCAATTTACCATCCTCATCAATCTTTTTCAGTTTATGTTCAAACTCATCATACAGCCATATTTTATTATCGTAAGACAAACATACGGCCTCTACCTGGAAGATATCCTGCTTACGCAGATCGATCGTGCTGCGGTTACTCAGCAAGCGATCAAGAACGACAATAGTTGAAAAATCTTTGTAATAAAGTAACACTCTTAAGGGGTTTGTAACATCGATCTGTGCCAGCTTACCATATCTTCTCACATTATTAAAAACAGCAATGGAATCCCCACCTGCATCTATTTTTTTTAACTGGTCGTAAGAATTTAATAAATAGAGGTTATCAAAATTATCTGCTGCGAATGAAGTGAAATCACCTTTTATTTTTTTAAATGGTACAAATAACGTATCCGTTTGCGCAACAGTTGTCAAGCAAGAAGTAAAAAGTAAAATTGATATGAACAATTGTCTATGCATTAATTGCGGATTATTTTTTCATCTTTATTTAAGAACGATCTTAATTGAAAATTATTCCCATCAAATACGGCATATGTATAATAATGTATCCAATCTCCCAGGTTAATATACCTGCAACCATTATTTAGACGAAAATCAATGGCTAAGTGTCTATGCCCAAACACAAAAAAATCAACCTTTTTTTCCTTTAATATCTCTTTACAATAAATGATCAGCCATTCTTTTTCTTCGCCCAGGAAAATTTCTTCTGATGCCCCGGTTTGTGCCCTGCTCCGCCGACTGAGATAATTAGCCAGTCCCATCCCTAAATATGGCGGAAGGATACCAAACAGCCATTTACAAAAAGGATTACGAAATACTTTTTTTAAAAACTTATAGCCTTTATCTCCCGGCCCCAGGCCATCGCCATGCCCTATTAAAAATTTCTTTCCATTTCTTTCAAATTCCTTCGGCTCAAAATAAATAGGGATATTCAGTTCTTTTAAGAAATAATCTCTCATCCACATATCATGATTGCCTACAAAAAAATGCATCGGGATACCGGTATCAGATAATTCAGCAAGCTTTCCAAATAATCTGGTAAAACCTTTTGGAACAACTTTCCTGTATTC
>DASTZB010000063.1:0-2398 GCA_035764525.1 Chitinophagaceae bacterium
AATTGGAGAAACATCATCACTGACAATTGTACCCGTGTAGTAGCTTTCATGTTTATGAATGTGCCAGTTGTTGAGTTGGTTTATTTTTTCTGACAAAATAGATAACTGTAAATATCACAAGCAGGATTGCAGGCATTATAGCAACTTTCATTAATGTATCAGTGCCCGCAACTGCTTCAGCTTTTGAAACATCATTCCCAGCAGCAACTGCTGCATCTTTTGCTTTGTCAAACCATTTACCCATGATCGGTAACACCAAGGATACCGAAAACATGCCTGCGCCACCCATTAAGGATAATCCTAATGCACCAGTCTTAGGTAAATATTCAGATACAAATCCAAGCATTGTTGGCCAGAAGAAACAAATGCCAGCAGCAAAAACCGCGGCGGCTCCAAACGCAGCATAACCGCTTGCCTTACTTAAAAGAAATAATCCAATCCCGGCAAAAAGTGCTGAAAAGATCAACATTCCGTTTGGATTTAACCTATGAACAATCGGTCCTGCAAAGGAACGACCGATTGCCATGATCCCATTAATAAATACAAGGATCAAAATGCCAGATACTCCAGCTCCGCTCAGCAAAGCGCTGATCCATGTACCAGTTCCTAACTCTGTTGCAGCAGTCATAAACATGCAAAGGATCATTATAATATATAAAGGATTCAGACAGCTCATAAACATTTCTTTTGTACTGATTCCTCTTGACACTCTTTCTGTTTTTGGAAAATCGAGTTTCAGAAACATCCAACCATAGATAGCCGCTGGCAAAAAGAGGATTGCAACCATTATTCTCCAATCGAGGTGAAATTGTTCAAGAAAAAGATAAGAAATAATACCACCAATCACGATTCCACCAGGAAACCAAACATGGAACCTATTCAACATTGTTGTTTTGTTATCCGGAAAAAGAGAAACAACAAGAGGATTACAAGCCGCTTCCACCATGCCATTGCCAATTCCAATACAAACTGTTCCGATAAAAAGCATAGTAGCGTCCTTTGCCACGAGATAAACAATAATGCCGGAAATGTGTCCGATAAAAGCAAGACCGATCAATTTTTTCATTCCAAGAATATCGCAAAGAGGTCCGCCAAAGATCATGGCTAGTGTAAATCCCCAGAATGCTGGACTGAAGATCCATCCGAGCTGTTCTTTAGTGAGATTGAATTCATTTCCCCAGGTTCCTTCAAGAGCTGCCCGGTAAGCAAAAGTAATCGCAGTGACAATGAGTGCAATTCTACTAGCTAAGAAAAGTTGATTCTTGTTTACGGCTTGCATATCGTTGGTTTTGATGAAAAAATTTTTGGAAAGGCTAAATGTACTATTTTTAAAAACACATTTACCTTCAATGTTCACGAATTTAATTTCTATCAAACCACAAACAACTGTTTGAAATATGGAAAACAGGAAACTCAGAATGGCAATGATTGGTGGGGGCAAGGATGCATTCATCGGCGCCATTCATCGATTTGCTTTTAATATGGATGCACAAGTTGAACTTGTTGCCGGCGCATTAAGTATAAATCCTGAAATAGCAGTTGATTCAGGAAAAAGTTTATTTCTTGACCAATCCCGCATTTATACAGATTATAAAGTCATGCTGGAGAAAGAGGCTGCGATGCCAAAAGATAAACGAATTGATTTTGTAAGTATCGTTACTCCCAACTTTGTTCATTTTGACCCGGCAATAATGGCTCTCGACAAAGGCTTTAACGTAGTTATTGAAAAGCCAATAACATTTTCATTAGAGCAGGCAAAACAATTAAAAGAAAAACTTGCAAAAACAGGATTAACCCTTTTGCTTACTCATACTTATACAGGCTATCCAATGATCAAACAGGCAAAACAAATGCTGAAGAATGGAACGCTTGGTAAAATAAGAAAGGTATATGTTGAATATCCGCAAGGATGGCTCAGTACATTAAAAGAAAGCGAGGGAAATGCACAGGCATCGTGGCGCACAGATCCCAAACGAAGTGGTATTGCTGGTGCAATGGGAGATATAGGAACACATGCATTTAATATGGCAGAATATGTAACGGGATTACAGGTTACTCATTTATGTTCCAATTTGAATATTGTTGTGGATAAAAGAATGCTGGATGATGATGGCGCAGTTTTTATGAAGTTTAATAATGGTGCAACAGGAGTGTTGATGGCAACGCAGATCGCGGCTGGTGAAGAGAATTGTATTAAGATAAGAGTGTATGGTGAAAAAGGCGGATTGGAATGGAAACAGGAAGATGCGAATACATTATTGGTTAAATGGCTTGATAAACCTGCAGAAATTTATCGTGCGGGAACCGGCTACGTGAGTTCTTATGCTTCGCATAATTCAAGAACACCTGCTGGTCATCCGGAAGGATATTTGGAAGCATTTGCAAATTTGTATAGAAA
>DASTZB010000064.1:0-6898 GCA_035764525.1 Chitinophagaceae bacterium
TTATTGACGATTTCGGATCTACGATTTCAGATTGATAAGATCAATCAGACCTTCCCTGTTTCGGATAGTGCCGAAATTACTCTTGAGGCAAACCCGGACGATATTAATGAAGAAAAACTTACGGGCTGGAAAGAAATTGGCATCAACCGGCTGAGCATTGGCGTACAAAGTTTTTTTGAGGAAGATCTTTTATGGATGAACCGTGCACATAATGCGCAACAGGCAATTGACAATTTACAATTAGCAATCAAGCAATTTGACAATATAACAATTGATCTTATTTACGGACACCCGCTTCTTACAAATGAAAAATGGAAACAAAATGTATACAAAGTAATTGCCCTAAACATTCCGCATATTTCGTGTTATGCTCTTACAATTGAGCCGAAGACTCCGTTGAGCAAAATGATCAAAGAAAAAAAGAAAGAAGATATTCAGCAGGAAAAACAAGCCGAACAATTTTTATTGCTGATGCAATGGTTCGAAGATGCCGGTTATGAGCATTATGAAATTTCAAATTTTGCAAAGCGAGGTGTTCGAAGCAGGCATAATTCTTCTTATTGGCGGGGAAAAAAATATCTTGGCCTTGGTCCTTCTGCACATTCCTTTGATGGAGAAAGCAGGCAATGGAATATTTCCAATAACAAAATCTATATAGAATCTCTTGAAGAAAATAAAATTCCCTTTGAAAAAGAAACCTTAACTCCTTCTCAAAAGACAAATGAATATATCATGACTGCCCTTAGAACAAAAGAAGGATTAGACCTGGATAAATTGCCTGAATCTGTTAGCCATGAATTGCGAGCTGCAGGTAAGAAATTTATTGAATCGGGTAAATTGATCTTAAAACAGAATAAATTAATACTGACAAAAGAAGGAAAACTATTTGCTGATGGTATTGCAGCCGACCTGTTTGTTGATGCGATTTAAACCAATGTTTCTTCAATTAGTTTAAACCCTTCTTCAGGTGAAAGCCTTTCCCACAAAATTTTATAAACAGTTTCTGCTATCGGCATTTCTGCTTTTACATTAATATTAATTGTGTAAATACTTTTCGAGGCATTGTATCCTTCTGCAACCATGTTCAATTCCAACTGCGCTGCTTTAACTGAATAACCTTTACCGATCATGTTTCCAAACGTTCTGTTACGACTATACAATGAGTAACAGGTTACCAACAGATCTCCCAGGTAAACCGAAGCTGCATAATTCGCCTTTCTTTTATGTGTCACCGGGTCTTCACCTTCATGTTTGCCTACTTCTATATTATGGATACCGACATTGCGAAGAAAGCCCGCCATTTCATCAGCGCTGTTAGCGATCAATACACTTAAAAAGTTATCACCATACTGTAAGCCATGAGCGATGCCGGCTCCAAGTGCATAAATGTTTTTTAGAATAGCCGCAAACTGTACTCCATATATATCATCATTGATTACCGTATTCAAGTACCCGGTTCTAAAATAACTGGCGATTTCAGCTGCCATTTCTTCATCCGCACCCGAAAATGTGAGATAGGATAATTTTTCTGCAGCCACTTCTTCGGCGTGGCATGGACCCATGATGGTAAAATAATCTTTCAGCGCCACATCAAATTCTTTTTCGAGATAATCATTCAGTAAAACATTTTGCTGCGGAATAATTCCTTTTACTGCTGAAATAACTTTCTTTCCTTCAAAATCTCTTTTGGATAAATTTTTTAAAGTATCAACGACATAAGCAGATGGCGTAGCAATGATAATATAGTCCGAAGCAGAAACAATTTTTGAAACGTTCGTATCCAGGTTAAGCAAAGAGGGCTCAAAAACAGCCGTGGTCAAATAATTAGGATTATGTTTTTGTTTACAAATAAAATCAGCCATAGACTCTGTTCTGACCAGCCAGTTAATTTGTTCATTATTGTCTGTAAGAATTTTTGCCAATGCCGTTGCCCAACTGCCGCTGCCGATGATACCAAACATGAACCAGGATTAATAGGATTATAAATGATTTTGAGGAAATAAAATTAAGAAAGTGCCTTTCTATTCTGAAATAAACTAATAAATAAAAGAGTCCCAACTGTAAACGTCGGGACTCTTCCAAATTTCTTATTGATGCTTTAAATCATGCAAATCGTGGTTCTGACCTAATTAGTCTCAAACAACTTATCCTTCGGCACCACTTTAACCACTGTGCCATCTTTCAATGTTTTACTAATTGCATTAAAAGGACCTGTCACTACTTCATCACCTTCCGCCAGTCCTTCCTTTATTTCGATGTAATTAATATCCTGTATGTCCGTTTTTACTTTTACTCTCTTCACTTTCCCATCTTTCTGCACTACAAAAACTAATTCTTCCAGTTCATCGCTATTTACTGCAACAGTTTCATCAGCATTCCCTTCTTCTTTCTTCTTTTTTTCTTCTTCTTTCTTTTTATCAGCAATTGTTTTATCGCTGCCGATCACTCTCGTAGTAACTGAGTTAATTGGAACTGACAGTACATTATCCTTGCGTTTTGTTTTTATGTCGGCGCTGGCATTCATACCGGGACGGAAAGGAAAACTTTTTGGTTTTCCAGGATTTAGAAGATCACTGTAAGAGTCCTTATCAAGTCTTATCCTTACTTCATATTGCGTCACATCTGTGCTGCTTAATGCACTCGCACCTGTTCCGCTTTTCGTGCTGCTTGCTATCTGCGTCACTACTCCTTTAAACTTCCTGTTATTATAAGCATCCACTTCCACATCGGCACTATCGCCAAGATGAACCTTCACTACATCATTCTCTCCCACATCCACTCGTACTTCCAATACACTCATGTCAGCCACACGCATCATTTCGGTACCAATGCTAAAACTATTACCTGCAACTCTCTCTCCTTTCTTAATTGACAAAGACGAGATCACTCCACTCATCGGCGCAACTAATGTTGTTTTTCCCAGGTTTTTATTTGCTGTACTTAATCCTGTTTGTGCGCCCTGCACACTTGCCTGCAACCCTTTAATGTTTTGTTGTGCTGCATTATAATTAGCCTGCGCTGATTTGTAGGTCGTTTCATATCCTTCAAATTCAGCACGGGAGATCACTTTATCATCGTACAATTTTTTATTGCGATCATAAGCTTGCTTTGCCTGGTCGAGGGAGGCCTTTAAGGCATCAAGAGCTGCTTTACTATTTTCCACTACTGCAGCGGACTGGTTCACACGGGAAGCCGCTTCATCTCTTTGCAATGCATAGATATCCGCAAAAATTCTTGCAAGTACCTCTCCCTTCTTCACGCTGTCGCCTTCCTCTACATTCAGCTCAACAACTTCTCCCGAAATATCCGGGCTGATCTTGACTTCAATTTCCGGATATACTTTTCCACTTGCGTTTACAGTTTCGGTAATTGTCCGGCGGCTTACCTTTTCAGCAGAAACCTTTACTCCTGTTTCTTTGTTGCCCGCGACCATTTTAAATACCACCAACAAAACAATTACTCCAAGCAAACCAAACAATATCCATTTAACAGTTTTACTCATAAAAATTTAATTAGCAAATTTGAAAATGTGCAAACATGCAAATGATTTTCACAACTTAAATCGGCACATTTGCAAATTGGCATATCAATGAATTATAATTTTATCCCTTGTCCTTTAAAATACTCAAGCAGCTTCATCTTAAAAACAAAATCGAACTGCGAATACAGAGCCTGGATCTGCGCACTTAAATAATTATTCTGGCTATTAACAAGATCAAAAGTCGATAACAAATTCTGGTCATATCTTTTTTGCGCATATTCATAAGACTTTCCCGAAGTCTGAACACTTTTTTTGTCCGCATTATATTTCTGCATGGACGACGTAGCATCGTTATACGCTTTGTAAATATTTTGTTTCAACGTTTGGTTATCCAGTTCTTTGGTCAGCTCCCATTGTCTTACCTGCAGCTTTGTTCTTTCCCAATTCGCACGGGCAGAATGTCCATTGAAAATGGGAATGTTTAATCCAAGTCCAATATTCTGGCTTAGATTTGTATTTAGCTGGTCGCCAAAAGGATTACGCCTTTCCCCGGTTTGAATAAAAGTTGGAGAGAATACATTATAAGCGTTGGGTCCGATCGTTACATATGCATCTGTAACTTTATCCGGGCCAGGACCTAAGACCGGCCTTTTGACATTTACATAACTGGTGCCAATTCCTCCAAATGCCGTTACCTGTGGATACATTTGTCCTCGTGCAGCATCCACATCTTTTTTAGCAGACTGTAAGCGAAGGTCGATTACTTTATTTTGGGGCAGATTTTGTAATGCTAATGCATAGACAGCCTCCGGTTGCAGATCTGCTAAACTTTCAACCGGTATTTTATCTACCGATGGCGATTCAATATCAAAGGGAGCACCAGCATCAAGATTAAGCAATGCTTTCATTTGCAAAATAAATTGCTGAACACTTGCTTCCGCTGTTATCAGGTTTGAACTGTCACGGCTAAGCTGTGCTTCCAGTTCAGCAGCATTTAATTCAGGTAACACACCTGCATCAACTCTTTTCCTGGTATTATTTAATTGTTCGATCGTAGTACCTATCTGAACCTTGACGAGGTTTGCCTGCTCTCTTGCAAGCAGTATTTGCAAATAGGCAACGGCTACATTCAGCCCAACATCATCCTGCACTTTTAGCACCTGTGCTTTATCGGCTTCACTAGACAACCTGTTACTTTCAATAGTATTTCTTTTCGAAAACCAATTGAACAAGGTAACGCCTGATTGAAGACTGAAACTGGAGCTCAAGAAATTATTGTCTTCAAGTACACCAGTTGCAGGGTTTTCTGAACGCCCAAAGCGATAACCGGTACTGTTTTGAAAATTCAAAGACGGATACTGTGCACTTTTACTTTGCTTATAGGTTACATCAGAAAAACGGGTTTGCAGGTCTGCCTGTTTTACTGAAATATTGTTTGCAATTGCGTATTGCACGCATTTCAACAAATTCCATTTTTCCTGTGCTTGTAATGAAACGGCCATTACTATAATGACCAGAAAAAAAAGGCCTCTTTTTAGCATGGCGCAAAAATAAGAGAATTGGTTTTCTCAGTGACTGAATAATGACAAACGGGGAGATGAATTTAGGATAGTTTTTTGAAAGCCTCATCACGGTCCTTTATAACATAATCAGCCTCGTGCAAACCACATATAGACGTACGTAACGGTGATTCCGGTTTTTCCAGGGTTATCGCTCCCATACCTGCTTTAACTGGCTAAAAAACCGCTCCATCAGCCTGCGGTTTACAGTAACAATTTCCGCCTGTGCTGACAGATTATTTCTGAAATAAATGTTCTTGTGATAATTAGTTTGAAGACCATTGGACAAATCAACTCTTACCAGGAAGCTGTCCCTTCTGTTTGGCATGCCGGATATATAATTTACTTTGCCAGTTAAGTACCCAAATTCGGCGTCAGGGTAACTATTCACTTTTATTTTTACTTGTTGTCCGGCCTTTATTTTTCCAAAGCCTCTTTGCCCGGCTGTTAGCTCTGCATAAAAACTTGTTTGTGCTGGTTCAATATAAAACAAGTTTTGACCATTACTTACAAGCTCATTTTCTCTAAGCGTTGTTACATAAAATAATTTTCCATCTTCAGGAGCTACCAACACATAAGTTTGTATCCATTTCTCTATTTCACTCTTCATTGCAAGTAATGAAGAATAAAACCGCTGCTGCTGATCTGTTACCTGCTTATTTGTTTCTAATATCTCTTTTTGTTTTGCATGACTGTTTACATCGTTATTGGTGAGTTGGGTTTCCACCTGCTCCATGTTTTGGTCCTTCGCAAGAAGCTTGCTTTTATATTGATTCAGTTCCAGCGGGGCTATTACTTTCTCCTCTGCAAGTTTTTCGTAAGCCTTGTATTCATTTTCCTGCAATTGCTGATCCTGTTGTTGTAATTTTTGCTGGCGATATATATTTTCTTTTAAAGAAGACATATAGTGCAGGTCTTTTTGCAAAGCACCGATCTTCTTTTGAAAGTAACCTCCGGCCAGCGTTTGTTTTGTCAATTGAAGTTCATTCTGGAAACCCTGGTAGTCGGATTGTAGCTCTCCAAGGTTAAGCAAACCGGGTAATCTATTTTTTTCAAGAACATCATATTTATGATCTGTTATTTCCTGGATTACCTCTTGTGACCATTTATGCAATTCCATCACTTCATTATAATCTGCTGTACTTTCAAGGTAACCAAGGTGCTGATCCTTTTTAACAGCGCCTTCATTTGCCGCGAAAAGCTTTACCAGTTTTCCTTCAATTTTTGCATTTACATTTTTCGGCGGATTTAATGCAACTAATCTTGCCGAAGCATTCACCATGTCAGGATACTGAATGATATATGTAAGTGAGATCAATAAAATAAGGATCAGCAGAAAAACAACATTTCCTTTTCGAATGATCCAATGTGGCCGGTATGAAACAATTTCTCTTATTTCATCACTTACCAATTCTTCATTTCGCTGATGTATGATTATATTATCCGCAGACATAAAAATTTGATTTTAGGATCCTAATTCAAGTTGATTTTTTACCAACGTATAATACTCTCCTTTCAGGCTTACCAATTGTTGGTGTGTTCCTTTTTCCGAGATCGCTCCTTTATTCAACACAACTATCTGGTCAGCATTTTTAACGGTACTTAATCGATGCGCAACAACTACAACTGTTCTTCCCTTAAAAAAAGATTCAAGATTGTGCAGGATAGTTGATTCATTATTTGCGTCAAGGCTATTGGTAGCCTCATCAAAAAATATCAGTTCGGGGTCACGATAGACAGCTCTTGCAATAAGTATCCGTTGCTTTTGTCCCATGCTGATTCCATTACCTTCTGCACCGATCTTTGTATTATAACCCAGGGGCAGGCTTTCGATAAATTCTCTCACATTTGCAATCTC
>DASTZB010000065.1:0-8844 GCA_035764525.1 Chitinophagaceae bacterium
AATGGATGAAGCAACTGCATCAACTCTTCAAAGAAATAAACTGTTTTGTCATAAACATTTTTTTCAATCGATTCATTCATTGGCGGTTTTACCCACTCTAAATACCAGCTACAGAAATCATCCCAAATCAATGAATAGATAATTTTTAATGCCTCACTTAGTCTAAAATCTTCATAAAGATTTTTAATTTCTACCCTTACTTCTCCTAGTCTGCTCTCAAACCAATCAATAGCAAAATTTTCTGTTGACTGTTGACTGTCGACTGTCGACTGCCTTCCTTCCCACATCTTCACCAGCTTCAATGCATTCCAGATCTTATTATTAAAATTTCTTCCCTGGTCGCAACTGCTGTCATCAAACAACAGATCATTGCCTGCGGGAGAGGAGATCATAATTCCAAAACGAACAGCGTCGGCGCCAAAACGATCGATGAGATCAAGTAAGTCTGGAGAATTGCCGAGGCTCTTACTCATTTTTCTTCCCTGCTTATCCCTTACCATTCCCGTGAAATAAACATCACTGAATGGTTTTTCATTCATGTATTCCATTCCCGCCATGATCATTCTTGCCACCCAGAAAAAAATGATATCCTGTCCCGTTACCAATACAGAAGTTGGGTAATAATAATTAATGTCTTTATTATTGGGTTGAGTAATTCCATTAAACACTTCTATTGGCCACAGCCATGAGGAAAACCAAGTATCAAGTACGTCTTCGTCTTGCCTTAACTGTCCCTCAAGTTTTAAGTTTTGACTTTTGAATTTTGACTTTGCCTCCTCTTCATTCTCGGCTACAACAAACTTTCCTTCTTCATCATACCATGCCGGTATTCGTTGCCCCCACCAAAGCTGGCGACTGATGCACCAATCCTTTACATTCTCCAGCCAATATTTATATGTCGCCAAAAATCTTTCTTCAGGATGGATCTTTACATCACCACTTAAAACTGCATGCAATGCCTTTTCAGCAAGTGGTTTCATTTTTACGAACCACTGTGTAGAAATCCGGGGTTCAACAACCGCATTAGTTCTTTGCGAAAAACCGAGTCTTGTCGTATAGTCTTCTTCTTTAATTAATAAGCCATCAGCTTTTAGTTTCTCAATCGCTTTTTTTCTTGCTTCGAATCTATCGAGTCCAACAAATACCTGTGCCGCTTCACTCATTGTTCCATCCGGATTCAGTGTATCTATCGTTTCAAGATTATGTTTTAGCCCAAGATTATAATCATTGATATCATGAGCTGGAGTGATCTTTAATGCGCCGGTTCCAAATTCTTTGTCAACATATTCGTCATAGATCACAGGCACAACCCGATTCACAAGCGGCACTATTACTTTCTTTCCTTTCAAATAAGCATAGCGTTCATCATCAGGATGAACACAAACTGCTGTATCGCCCATGATCGTTTCGGGACGTTGTGTAGCAATAACAATATAGTCCACGGTCGACGGTCCACTGTCCACAGTTTTACTTTCGACTGTTGACTGCTGACTGTCGACTACCTTATATTTTACATAGTAAAGTTTTCCCTGCAGCTCTTTATACTCTACTTCTTCATCACTCAGTGCAGTTTTTGCCGCCGGATCCCAATTGATCATTCTTGCACCGCGATAAATAAGCCCTTTGTTATATAGATCAACAAAAACTTTTATCACAGCTTTGTAATAATGATCATCCATTGTAAAATTCACCCGATCCCAATCTACACTGCAACCCAGCCGTTCGATCTGGTTATAAATGATGCCACCATATTTTTCTTTCCACTCAAATGCGTATTTCAAAAATTCTTCGCGGCCGATCTTATTTTTATCGATCCCTTTTTCTTTCAGCATCTGCACTACTTTTGCTTCAGTAGCAATCGATGCATGGTCACTACCCGGCACCCAGCATGCATTGAAACCATTCATTCTTGCTTTGCGCACAAGAATATCCTGCACCGTTTCATTCAGTGTATGTCCCATGTGTAGAACACCTGTCACATTTGGTGGGGGGATAACAACAGTAAAAGCTTTTCTGTCGTCAGGGGTAGAATTAAAATATTTTTTCGACTTCCAATGTGCAGTCCATTTTTCTTCGATAGCTCCGGGTTCAAAGTTTTTCGATAGTTCCATTTGTTCGATACTATTTTTTATATCATCGCCATTAGTACTTCTAATCATCGTCCCTTGCGTCGTCCCGACTTTGCCGGGATGCTGCAATTCACTATTCAGCTATTTGGTTTGTGAGTTGCGAAGCCCCTTCAGGGGGTTGGGGGTTTGGCCGCAAATTTACCGTGTTTCAGGTAGATAGCGAAACCCATTAACGCCTGAAAATAATAATATAGAAAATCATTTTATACAGGGTGAAATACCTACTTTGAAGTCTGAATTTTTTTTATGGAAAGAACGCTCTATTCATGGCATAGCCCTTCTTTAAATAAGGATATGCCCATCGCTATTTATGGTCATTATGGTTTTGCATTATTGTTGGTTCCTACTGCTGCCGCTGACTACCTGGAGTATGAGCGGTTTCAATTATTAGATCAGATCGCTCCGTTTATTGAAGCAGGAAAGTTAAAAGTGTATTCCGTTGATAGTATCAATAATGAAAGCTGGCTCAACAATAATATGAATCCCCATGACAAATCTATCCGTCACCAGCAGTGGAATGACTATATATTTAATGAAGTAGTTCCATTCATTCGCACTAATTCCAGTCTGGATACAATGATATATACCTGCGGCGCTTCTTTCGGTGCACTGCATGGTATGAATTTATTTTTGAAACGACCTGACATTATTAACGGAGTTATTGCAATGAGTGGTGTTTATGATCTTACTGAATACACAAAGGGTCACTATGACGATGATGTTTATTTTAACAGCCCGATGCATTACATGCCTAACTTAACCGATCACAATGTCCTTGAGCAAATAAGAATGACACATCACCTTCATATTTTTAGCGGCAGCGGCGCTTATGAGGATCCGGGTAGCAGCGGTCGCTTTGCAAGGATTCTTTACGATAAAGCCATTAACTACGAATTGGATATTTGGGGACAGGAGTGGCCACATGACTGGAACACATGGCGGGCAGTTTTGCCGCATTATTTAGATAGTCGCTTTTAGAGATTAATCTTGCGGAATTAATTTTTTCAATGTGTGAAGGAACTCGGTCCTGGGGATCATTCTTGCACCCATGCTTTCGAGGTGTTCCGTATAAACCTGGCAATCTATTAATTCAACACCATCATTTTTTAAATGCTCCACAAATTTTATAAATGCATATTTGCTTGCATTGCTTTGTTTGCTAAACATGCTCTCTCCAAAAAATATTTTTCCGATTCTTACTCCATATAAACCACCCACCAGGTCGCCATTTTTCCAAACCTCGGCGCTGTGTGCAAAACCAAGCTTATGTAAAACCGTATAGGCTTTTTTTACTTCATGGGTGATCCATGTGCCTGACTGGCCTTTTCTCCTGATCGTTTTGCAGTTACCAATAACCTGGTCAAAAACTTTATCAGTAGTGAAATTGAATGCATTTTGTTTCAGTAATTTTTTCATACTCTTACTCACTTTCATTTCACCGGGAAATAAAACAAATCGGGGATCGGGGCACCACCAAAGAATATGCTTGCCTTCATACCACGGGAAAATTCCTTTACTGTAAGCAATTAATAAGCGATCGACTGACAGGTCACCACCAACAGCTAATAACCCATCTGGTTCTGCAAGATGAACTGGAGGAAAGGCAAATTCTTTTTCTATTACAAATAACGGCATGGGAGAAAGATTACAAGCAATTCCGTGCTATCGGAAACAATTGTCAAATAAATGCTATTTACTGAAAATAAAAAAGGGTAAAACTTCGATGTTGGCTTTGGGAATCCACTTTTTTTAGGAATGGAGAATTTTAATTTCGTGTTTCTACGTACAGAATTTATTCAACAACCATTTCAACTGTTGCGCCAATGGCTCTGTCAGTGATTGCATCACACATTGGTTTCAGCTCATCGTAAGTTCCCTTCTTCACGGCATACTTTCCCTGGAAGTGGATGATATAAGAACATTGTTCAGCCTGTTCATAACTATGTCCACAAATTTCCATAAGGGTTTCAATTACCCATTGAAAAGTATTTACCTCATCATTCCATACAATGAGGTTGCAAGGTTCTTCCACACTGGTAAGAAGATCGGTTTCTTCCCATTTTTTTATGTCGGTCTGTGTTCCCACAAAACAAAAATAAGAATAAATTTTTGTTAGACTGGCTAAGTCTTACTGGTTTTTATTTTTTTGGTAATGGGAATTGTACGAGTAACGGAACCAATTAAGTTGCTACTGGCAATTTTATTCCTTTTACAAATTCTGCCAGGTTTTCCATTGACTGTTTGACTATTTTTTCCATCTTTTTTTTCATCATCAATTTAAACATAAGGAGGGTCACTGGGTTGTTTCTTAAATAATAATCTGAAGTAAGTCCTGTTCTTCTATCGGTTATTTTTTTAAATGTGAAGTAAACAGCATTTGTCTTTTTTTCATCAGTTTCACTATACTCGATCTCATCTGGCGAATAGGAATTTGCAGGCGTATAAGAATATGAACTCGAGTACATGATCGAATGGCCTTTTTCCAATATGCAACGATGACTGGTACCCAATCGCTGCAGAGTGCTGTCACTTACGTGGTCAATATCTTTTACATAAGTGTTCCAAAGTTTTCGGGTATGAAAATCAACTACGCCATGAAGAAGGGTAAGCATATCGGTGTCAAATTCTTTGTATATCGAAATGACCTTCATTTTATTTTCTATTTCAAGTTTCAACGGAGGGACTTCGGGTAACTCATTTTTAAGATGGCCAAGCTGTGTATACTCAAAAAGGATGGTTCCTGTTTCTGTTTGTTTAGAGCTTTTATTCCAATCCAGTTTTTCAGGCAAATGAGCAGTTGATTTTTTATCAGCCAGATCTTCTGTTATCAACCAATATTCGTGTTGGTCGATATCGTTCTTTAAGAGCTGGTGGGCGACAATTATATCTTTCCCGATGAGTTTGTTGAAATTCTTGACATTATAACCACTGAATTCGCCATAGTGCGTGATCACCTTCAATGTAAGTTCGAAAGCTCCGGCACAAGCTCTGCATTGGCAAAACCTGCGATGATCATATGCATTAAGATGTTTGTGAAATTCACAAAACATTCTTCTAACCTGCTTGTATATATCTTCCAGGTCAGGTTTTTCTCCATATTTATAAAACAGAATGGCATCGCCTTCGATCTCGGAAATTTCAAGTCCTATTTGGTTTGCATTGATTATTACTTCAAGCAGTTCTTGTATAATATGCCGACTATGGTCGATCTCAACTTCATTCACAAAACGAGTGAAGCCACTGATATCAGGAATAAATATGAGGCCCTTATTGTCCATCGTGGGTTAATCTATTTCCACAAAAACTATACGAATTTACCGAGAAGCCGGATTATTAGAGGATAAAAAAAGTTATTGTGAGGCTTTTTGTCTAATAGGATTAAATCGAGGCCCAAACCCATTGTTAAAAACAAATAATGGATTGAAAATTAATACAAAAACTTTTTCAAAAAAATTGAAACCGTTTCTACGCATATTCATTGTAAGCAGGTGTGTTGATTCACCCAATATTGCGCCGGCTATGGGTGTAACAATAAGATCTTGTGTACTTGGTTTTTCTGCCGTTGCCTCAATAAAGTATTCCCAAATAAATGACTGGGCGGCGGCAAAAAGAAAAGAATGAAATATGCTTGCATTCTGACTTCTTAATGAATTATAATAATAGGATCCTGCAATTGGGTGACCAATATAATTCAATTGCCAATCATCGTTATCCCAAACTGGTAGACTTGAAAGTGACCGCTTCATGTTGCGCCAGGCATCCTGCGTCCAGTCAGGAGACCATCCGGTTACTTCCTTAGGCGAAAGCATCAAAACAGTTATGCCGAACAGTTCTGCACCACCTATGAAGAGCTCAGCACGCCCAATTTTTTTCCATATTCCAGCATGCTCATTTCGTAACAATGGAATATTTGATTTCTTTGATAAAAAAGTGTCAGGAAGATTTATCGCGGGTGTTTTGAAATTTCGATCATAAGCGGGAAAAATTCCTGCTTTTGTTTTAAAATCTATTTTTTGAAAATTTATTTTGGATGTTGAAGGTTGCTGTTCAGGGTAAGATGCATCAATTCCTTTATTCTGTGCAAATGATATTACATTTAGCAAACAGGATAAAACTAATACCGTAAATTTTAACCATGATATGCTTAGCATCTTTGTCATCCTTAGAAGAACTTACTACTAAATTACGAATCCTGTGCTAACTGATCACTAGCAAAATATAAGAGAATTGTACTTGACACTTAGGCTTTGTGTAGATGATTGTCCACAAAAAAGCCCCGCTGCGGCGAGGCCTCTGTGGGAGTTGACGGGATCGAACCGCCGTCCCCGATTAATAAATCAAGCCTAGAATTTATTTTGTGTAACAATAAGTGGGTAGGCCTCTGCTCCTAAATTGTCAAAAAGAATAAAATCATTCCATGCGTTTTGCAGTTTATTTAGCTTGTCAAGAGAAATTTCTTCTTCAATAATAGTGATGTGTAAAACAAATTGATTATTTACTTTTTCAATAAAAATTCCGTCCTCATTAAATATTTCAAATAAGGCAGGATGGTGCTTCTTTAACCAATCCATAAAAGAAGGGGTCTTGAACATTTTTTGCAGGTGTTTGTGTAAGTCCTAAATTATATTTTTTGAATTTAAAAAAATGTTTCTTGACATGATCAAGCTTGCTTCTTAAGTCTCGCCTTAAGTATGACAAAAGTTTCTAAATTGTCAAAAAAAAAGGTCTCAATCTCTTGAAACCCGCTCTGGGACTGTGTGGGAGTTGACGGGATCGAACCGCCGACCCTCTGCTTGTAAGGCAGATGCTCTGAACCAGCTGAGCTAAACTCCCTTGCGAACAACGTAAAGCAATCACGTTTTTGGGACGGCAAAGATAGGGGTATCAGGTTTTTGGGAAAAATCTTTTTTGACTTAATTCGGTGTTACTGCAGGCAGTCTGTAGAGTTGCCCATCGATGACAAATAACTCATCGATCTCGTAGGTCCAGTATTTATGAAGAGGAGATTTTTTCAGGATTTTTTCGACTTCGGATTTGGTTTCCGCATTTAATGTCACCCAAACTCGTTGAGATTCCATACTGACCACATATTGGTCAATTACATTTTTATTGATGAGCATATTGATGTAAGTGCGGTGAGCCGGTATAAGTGCAGCAAACTCATCATTCCAATCAAAATTTATTGTTACCTGGTACGCTTTCATTGTTAGATTTCTAAAGTAAATGTAGGGAAGTTGGCCTTCAGGAAAAATAAAAAAGTAGTAATGTTAATATTAAAGTGGAACGTACTGGGCTCGAACCAGTGACCTCTGCTCTGTCAAAGCAGCGCTCTGAACCAACTGAGCTAACGTTCCTGAATTTTCCAGTCTATTATCTCATTCACCCATTCTTTCCTATAGGGCGTAGTTATCTTGATATAGTTATCGGTGTAGCCTTCCATCATGCCTTTGTTCTCTTGTCCTTCAAATAAAACCTTTCTTGTTTGCCCATTATGTTGCTCTGAGAAGTATTGCATCTTCATGTAAGAAAGATTACGGAGAGTTTTATTCCTTTCGTGACGGACATTTATCGGTACAACCGGCTTGATGTTTAATGCATGTGTATTGTCTCTTTCAGAATAAGTAAATACATGCAGGTAAGAAATATCCAGTGAATGCAGAAAATCAAAACTGTCTTTAAAGTTTTCATCTGTTTCACCGGGAAAGCCAACGATCACATCGACGCCGATACAACAATGCGGCATCAGTGTTTTGATCAATGTGACTCGTTCCGCATACAATTCTCTGTTATATCTTCTGCGCATTGATCCTAATATCTTATTGCTGCCACTTTGTAAAGGGATATGAAAATGCGGCATGAACTTATCACTGTTGGCAACAAACTCGATTATTTCATTTGTCAACAGATTCGGTTCAATAGAGGAGATACGATAACGTTGAATGCCTTCAACTTTTTCCAGCACCTTCACTAACTCAAAAAAATTCTCTTCGTATTTAAGATTGCCATCCGGGCCTTTACCAAAATCTCCGAGATTTACACCAGTCAATACAATTTCCTTTACACCATGCGAGGCGAGGTGTCTAACATTCCTTACAACATTTTCAATTGAATCACTCCGGCTTTTGCCACGGGCCTGGGGTATGGTACAAAAGGAACAATT
Source organism: Chitinophagaceae bacterium (assembly GCA_035764525.1). Classification (GTDB taxonomy): domain Bacteria; phylum Bacteroidota; class Bacteroidia; order Chitinophagales; family Chitinophagaceae; genus VBAS01. The sequence goes on from DASTZB010000065.1 coordinate 8,290, forward strand.
ATAATCACAACCATCCTGTACTTTCAAAAATGTTCTTGTGCGATCGTTGATGGAGAAAGATGAATTAAAGCCGGTAACTTCTTCAATATCACAACTACAGATCTTTGCCGAATCTCCTTTTGATAATTCACGAATATGCTGTGCAAGGTTGAATTTTTCAGCTGCTCCCAACACCAAATTCACTCCTGGGATTTCAGCGATTTGCCTGGGTTTTAGTTGTGCATAGCAACCTGTGATCACCACCAAACTTTCAGGAGCTTTTCGTTGAATTCTGCGAACAATTTGCCTGCATTCTTTGTCCGCATTATCGGTTACAGAACAAGTATTGATAACATACACATCTGCCTGGTCGTCAAACTCTTTCTTCACAAAACCTTCATTCTCCAACATCCTTGAAAGAGTAGAGGTCTCAGAAAAATTGAGCTTACAACCCAACGTATGAAATGCGACGGTTCTTGCTTCTGCCATGGGGCGCAAAGATAGAAAAGTTTAAGGTTTGGAGTTTATAGTTTTGGTTTCGGCATCGGTAATACTATTTAGCTTTTGTTGCGTCGC
>DASTZB010000066.1:0-4280 GCA_035764525.1 Chitinophagaceae bacterium
TCTGGCTGCGCAATCGGTGTCTCAATGATATCGGCAGTATGTGCGTAGAAAAGTGTAGCTCTCGGGATCCGTTCCTGCAGCAATAAAAGTGATGCATTAAAGCGAAGCTCTGATTCGAATCTTTGTTGCATAGGTTTATTAAACAAAACATGAGCCAGTGAAAGAAAACTCATGCCCTGGTGGTGTACCATATAAGAACGTACAACACTATGGTCACTTCCTCTCGGCACACGACCGGGTGTATAATCGATCGCTTCGTAGAAACCGTATTCTCCAGCTGCACTATTTTTAGATAAGAGTTGCAAGTTGTTACATGCTTTCACCGGCAATACTGTTAATGCAAGCATGGATGCATAAGGAGCAATTACGATATCTTCTTCAAGACCGCGTTTCAATCCCAGTCCGGGTACACCAAATGCCCGGTATTGATAATTCATATGGGCATCCACTGAATTGTATCCGGATTCTGAAATTCCCCATGGCACATTACGTTGCGCTGCATATTCTATTTGCCGGTTTACTGTTGCTATATTGGTTTGATATAACAATGTGTTTTCGTAAGTCGGCATGATCAGTTGGGGCATGAGGTATTCAAACATGGAGCCACTCCATGAAAGCAAGATCGGTTCTCCGCCAGAGTTAGTTAATAACCTACCTAAGGCAAACCAACTTTCCTGGGGCAATTTTCCCTGAGATATAGCAACATATATTCCCAGCCTTGCTTCGGAAGCCAGCAAGTCATAATAGCTGTTATCTTTTCGTTGCTCATCCACATTGTACCCGATCCTTAAAAGGTTTGTTGACCTTTCATAAAGAAAATCATATTCTACGTCACTAAACTTTTCACATTGTTGGGCTAACTGTTCCAGCAAATTAATTCTCTCGTTGGCTACAGCAGATGCTTTCAGAATACATTCACGCATCTTGGGTAGCCATTCATCGTTTGCGTTAACCTTATCGTTTTGCTGATAAAAACTCATCGCGTCCAGAAACTGTGAAGGAGCACGAATTGTGTGAAGGGAAGGAATATTATCCAGGGCATATAACTTTTCAAAATTTCCAGGTACAGGTAATAAGTTTATCCACGGCACCAGATCGAGCAGGTCGTTATGAATTTTTTCAAATTGAAAGAACAATTTTGATATCCATTTTTTTGATCCGTCGTCTCCAGGTTTTAACGACAGATCATCAATAAGAACACCAAGTTCATCATTATACTTTTTTGTACTGCTTAATGAATTATTATTGTCAGCAAGTGCAGCATACAATAAAGTTTCGATTTTTTGGATTTCTTCCGCAGGACGCCTGCCGGAATTCTCCTGGATGATCTTTAATGTTGTTAGTAATCCTTCATAAATATTTTTCTTAAAAACAGGTTCGATCAGCTGTGAGGTTAGTCCCTGGCGCAATGTTAGTAAGTGGCCCACAAGATTACCAGTATCCACGGTAGACACATATTTTGGATGAAGCGGCATCAATGATGACGTATCATACCAGTTATAAAAATGTCCTTCGTAGCGTTCCATCCTCCGCATTGTAGTTAACGTGTTGTTACATCTCTCTGCCATTTCTCTGCCGCTGATGTATCCGAAATCATAAGCCGCCAGGTTTGCTAATAATGCCAGTCCCATATTAGTCGGTGAGGTTCGATGAGCAATGACCGGTGCCGGCCGTTCCTGGAAATTATCAGGTGGTAACCAATTTTCTTCTGTTGTAACGAATTCTTCGAAGAATGACCATGTTCGTCGTGCAGCCTTATGAAGAAATAGCTTTTGGTTTTCTGAAAGATTTGGCTTTCTTTCTTTTACTTCTTTGCTCAAATACCACGCAATCGCTGGCGCTAATAACCACAATAAAAGTATTGGGCTCGCTACAAGATAGGCAACAGGATTAAAATATATTAATAATGCGATGGTGATGATACTTACAAATGGTCCGACCCCCATTTCATCATAAACAGTAATGAGCCTGTTCGTGCGAAGTCGGTTTGTATTTGCCGATGGTGTCCATTCTAATAATTTTCTATGCGAGATGGTAATACGCCATGCAGTACGCACAATAGCGTCGAGGTTTTTAAATGCTTCGTAAGGCAAAACTGCCAAACCGAAAACAAAACGGATCAAAAAATTTCTCACCGAAACACCAACTTCCGTAAAATGAGAGTTAATTGTGATGTCTTCAGGTTTGTTGATCAATTGCCATGTGGCGGCTGCCATTAGTGGTAAAAGAATGATAATAGTAACTGTTGCAGTCCACAACCACGGAAGAGGTAATATACTCCAACCCACTAAAAGTAATAAGGTCAATGCAAGTGGTGTCAGGCTTCGCCTGAGATTATCAAAAATTTTCCATCGTGATAATCCGGACAACCTGTTCTTTACTAAACGTCCCTTCTCACGTATGAGAGGAAGCATCCATGAACCAATTTGCCAATCGCCCCTAATCCACCGATGATGTCGTTGCACATCTGTTTTATATTGCGAAGGACTTTCCTCGTATAAATGAACATCACTTATGAGTCCGGAACGTACATAACATCCTTCCAGCAAGTCGTGGCTTAGTATTCTATTTTCAGGGAACCTTCCATTTAATACTTTTTCAAACATATCAACATCATAAATTCCTTTTCCGATAAATGAACCTTCCCCAAATATATCCTGGTATACATCCGAAGATGCTTTTGTGTAGGGATCGATGCCAGATAGATTTCCTTGCATTCTTAGATACAAGGAGGCACCAGTTTTTGGAAGACTTGGTTCTACCCGCGGTTGTAAAATTCCATAACCATCGATCACCCTTTTTCTATTTGGATCATAAACCGGGTGATTCAATGGATGAGCCATGGTTCCTATAAACTTCCAAACAGATTCCCTTGGTAACTGTGTGTCCGAGTCCAGTGTAACTACATATTTTATATTGGTCAATATGTCAAGATCACCCACAATTAAAGAAAAATCTTTTTGATCAGGTCCTCTTAAAAAGGTATTTAATGCCGATAACTTTCCTCTTTTACGTTCATAACCCATCCACTTTTTTTCCCGTTGGTTCCAGGTTCTTGGCCGGTGAAAAAGATAAAATGTATTTGATTCGGGGCTGGTATATTTTTCATTTAGCTCTTCAATTCTTTTCTTCGCCAATGCCACTAATTGATCATCGCCCGGCATCGAAGCAGAGTCCGCATCCATAAAATCTGTCAGCAGGCCAAAATGCAGGTTTTCCTCTTTGTTAGCGAGATACCGTATCTCCAGTCCTTCAATCAACTCTTCAATATAAGCTTCACTTGCAAGCATAGTGGGAATCACGACCAGGCTGCGACACTCAGGCGGAATTCCGTTTGAATAATCCATTCGTGGCAGAAGTTGGGGTTGCACCAACACCGTAGAAAGCCAGTTAACAAGTGAAACGGCTAGTTGAAGACAGCCCAGGAAAGAAAGTAATCCAACAACCGTTAAGATTTGCCAGTTAAAATCAGTCTGGTGATAAGCAATATATAATAACCATGCAGCGGTCACAATGGCTAGAAAAAAAATAGAAAAGATGTAGCTGAAGACTGGAATTTTTGCAAAAGCCCGGTTGATCTTAAGACGTAACGTATAATGCATGCCACAGGCCTGTTCTATTTCCTCCAACCCTTTATCAATTAAATAATAGCCAACATGTTCTTTTCTTTTGGAGTTAAGATCGTCGTTTTTATTTTGCTGAGTCAGTTCTATTGCTTTTTGCGCTACTTCAGTTTCAGAAAGATCACTTGATTTTGAAATTCTTTCTACCACGTGCCGAAAACTGTCCCTTGTCGCAAAATCCATTAAAGGATATGTCCCGGTTTTGTCCTGCCGTAGCTCTTGCTCGACACTGCTGAGTGTTTCCACAAATTCCCGCCAGTCAGTTGTCCCGATGAAACGTAGTGTGCCGATGCTGTTGCGTACTGATACCTGGTCGATTGCTTGTCGCTGATTTTCCTGCAATACAAGATCATTGCTACTTGTGCCTGATGCAGTCAATTGTTGTTCTATCCAATTAAGCGGTAAAGCAAGCGAAGGTCCGATTCCATGTATTTTGCGGGTAAAGCTGGCAACAAAGTGACTGTCCAATATCGGTTTTGAACGAGCCATATCCGCAATCACAAGAATCAGGTCTCCAGGTTTTTCCTTTACTGTCGCGATCATTTTATCTGCCCAGTGATCAGCAAGATTATGATCGATCACATCGAGTGCAATCTTACCGGCAATTCTTCTGAGATTCTCAATAACAGCAAGCCGAAGCATAATAGGTATCGCCCA
>DASTZB010000067.1:0-6258 GCA_035764525.1 Chitinophagaceae bacterium
TTTATGAGAAAGACGGAAAACTATTTACCGCTGCAGTAGGAAATATTTTACCTGGAATTACAAGAGCCACCATCATTGAATTGTGTAACCAATTAAATATACCTGTTGAAGAAAAATTCTTCACAATTGAAGAATTGAAAAAAGCAGATGCTGCATTCTTCTGCGGTACGGGCGCTGAGGTGATTGGTTTTGAAAGTTTGGATGATCATAAATTCCCTTTGAAATGGAATGATAGTATTTCAAGAAAGATGCAAGTGGCATATATGAAGCTCGTTAAAGAGGATCTTTCTGACTCACAGCAAATAAATAAAAAAGAAATACAGAGTGTAGTGAGTGCATAGTAAAAACTGAATAGAGAACAGGAAGTATAAGAGTGCGACGCAACAAAAATTTAATAGTAGAGCAAAAGCTTAGAACAATAAAACAATAAACATTGAGGAGATCGCTTCGGCTTCGCCTCGCAATGACAAATGAGCGAACTAAATAAATATTCAAGGATCTTAACGCAGGATGAAACCCAACCGGCTGCACAGGCCATGTTATATGGCATTGGATTAACAGAAGATGATTTGAAAAAAGCACAAGTGGGTATTTGCAGTATGGGTTATGATGGTAACACTTGTAACATGCATCTGAATGATCTTGCAAAAATTGTGAAGCAGGGTGTTTGGGATAATGACCTGGTTGGGTTGATCTTTAATACGATCGGTATCAGCGATGGAATTAGTAATGGTACTGATGGAATGCGATACAGTTTAGTGAGTCGTGATCTCATTGCGGATTCAATTGAATCGGTGATGGGTGGCTTTTATTATGATGGTTTAATTGCGATTCCGGGTTGTGATAAGAATATGCCTGGATCGATCATTGCAATGGGTCGTTTAAATCGACCGGCTATAATGGTGTATGGCGGTACAATTGCAGCGGGACATTATAAAGGCCAGGATCTGAATATCATTTCTGCATTTGAGGCATTGGGGCAAAAGATCGCCGGCACATTGGATCCGGAAGATTTTAAACAGATTGTTCAACACTCATGCCCGGGTGCAGGTGCATGCGGTGGCATGTATACTGCGAATACAATGGCATCTGCTATTGAAGCATTAGGCATGAGCCTGCCTTTTTCTTCCTCCAATCCTGCATTGAGTGAAGACAAAAAGAAAGAATGTTTGAATGCAGGCAAAGCATTGAGATTATTACTTGAAAAAAATATTCGGCCATCAGATATCATGACCCGCAAAGCATTTGAAAATGCAATTACGGTGATTATGATCCTTGGTGGCAGCACAAACGCTGTATTGCACCTGATCGCAATGGCAAGATCAGGTGGGGTTGCTTTATCAATTGATGATTTTCAAACCATCAGTGATAAAGTGCCCGTGTTGGCAGATTTCAAACCCTCTGGAAAATATCTCATGCAGGATCTGCACCAGTACGGTGGACTTCCCTCAGTAATGAAATATTTATTGTCGAAGGGATTACTGCATGGCGATTGTTTGACAGTTACCGGTAAAACGGTTGCAGAAAATTTAGCAGGTGTTCCGGATCTGGATTTTAAGGCTCAAGACATTATTCATCCATTAGAGCAACCTTTGAAAAAAACGGGACACCTGCAAATTCTGTATGGCAATCTTGCCGAAAAAGGAAGCGTTGCAAAAATTTCTGGTAAAGAAGGGGAAAAATTTGTTGGCCCTGCAAGAGTGTTTGACGGCGAGCAAAAATTAATTGCCGGCATTCAAAGTGGTTTGATAAAGGCAGGTGATGTGGTCGTTATTAAAAACGAAGGGCCAAAAGGTGCACCGGGAATGCCGGAAATGCTGAAGCCAACTTCGGCGATAAGTGGTGCAGGTCTGGGAAAAAGTGTGGCATTGATAACTGATGGAAGATTCAGCGGAGGGACACATGGTTTTGTTGTCGGTCATATTACACCCGAAGCACACGAAGGCGGATTGATCGGGTTTGTTCATGATGATGATATAATCGAGATCGACGCGACAACAAACACGATCAATTTAAAAGTGAGTAATGAAGAAATAAAAAAGCGGAAGGCCAATTGGAAAAAACCTGAATTAAAAGAGAAAAGAGGTGTTTTATATAAATATGCACGATTGGTGAAAGATGCAAGTGAAGGATGTGTAACAGATGAAGAATAAAAAAGAACAAAATGACTAAACAGTATTTTATAGAACTAGCTGACTTCAATATTTGGGCAAATGATATTGTTTTATCATGGTTAAACAATATCAATGATGAGCAATGGAGCAAACATGTGGAGAGCAGTTTTAATAGTATTGGAGAAACAGTATTACATATCGTCAGCGCTGAATCAGTATGGCTGGAACGATTGAAAAAAGTGGAATCGCCAGTATGGCTGCAATCAAGCTTTAAGGGAACAAAAGATGAAATAACGACATTATGGAAAAAGACCTCGGCAGGATTAAAAAAATTTGTTGATGGATTTAATGAATCAACAATGATGGAAAAGTTGGCGTTTAAAAGACTAAATGGTGACAAATATGAAATGCCCCATTACCAGGTCTTTGCTCATTTATTTAATCACTCCACTTATCATCGAGGGCAGTTGGTTACAATGCTGAGACAGGTAGGGTACACAAATGTAGATTCTACAGACATGTTAGTTTTTTACAGAAAATAAATTATTGAATATGGATACACTTGAATTAACTAAAGAAAAGAAAACAAAAGCCGCTACTGAAAGTATTTCAGGGAGTGAAGCTGTATTAAGAGCTTTTGTTGCCGAAGGAGTTGAAACCATCTTTGGTTATCCCGGTGGCGCTATCATGCCTATCTATGATGCGTTGTATGATTATCATGATAAGTTGAAGCATATCCTGGTTCGTCATGAACAGGGAGCCATACATGCCGCACAAGGCTTTGCAAGAGTAAGCGGAAAAACAGGTGTTGTATTTGCAACGAGTGGACCCGGTGCTACCAATCTTGTTACCGGATTAGCTGACGCAATGATCGACTCCACTCCTGTTGTTTGTATAACGGGACAAGTGTTTGCTCATTTGCTTGGTACCGATGCATTCCAGGAAACAGATGTAATAAATATTACAACTCCTGTTACAAAATGGAATTACCAGGTTACTGATGCTAACGAAATTCCCCATGTACTGGCAAAAGCATTTTATATCGCCGGCAGCGGAAGACCCGGACCTGTCTTGATTGATATTACTAAAAATGCACAGTTGCAGATGTTTGACTTTAAGGGTTATGAAAAATGTGACCATATAAGGAGCTATCGTCCGAAACCAATCGTACGCAAAGAATATATCGAACGAGCTGCAAAACTGATCAATGAAGCTGAAAGACCATTTGTGATCTTTGGACAAGGTGTGATCCTTGGTAAAGCAGAAAAAGAATTTCAAAAATTTATTGAGAAGGCCGGTGTACCTGCTGCATGGACTATAATGGGCATGAGTGCAATCCCAACCAATCATCCACTCGCAGTGGGAATGCTTGGAATGCATGGAAACTATGGTCCAAATCTCCTGACAAATGAATGTGATGTATTGATAGCAATCGGTATGCGATTCGATGATCGTGTTACTGGCCGTCTTGACAAATATGCGAAACAAGCAAAAGTTATTCATTTAGATATTGATCCATCTGAAATAGATAAGAATGTAAAAACTACGGTACCAGTTTGGGGTGATTGCAAAGAAACGTTGCCTTTATTAACTGAGCTAGTTCAGCAGAAAGTTTACCCTCAGTGGTTACAGAGGTTCAATGATTGCATGAGGAAAGAAGAAGAGAAATGTATCAAAGATGAGATGAACCCTGCAAGCGATATACTTACAATGGGTGAAGTGATCGATGCGATCAATGAATTAACAAAAGGCAATGCTGTAATAGTGACTGATGTCGGCCAGCACCAGATGGTGGCATGTCGTTATGCAAAATATAACCAGAGTAAAAGTAATATCACAAGTGGTGGATTGGGAACAATGGGCTATGCATTACCGGCGGCTATCGGCGCTAAATATGGAGCACCGGAAAGAACAGTTATTGCGATTATTGGTGATGGGGGCATTCAAATGACAATTCAGGAACTCGGCACCATTATGCAATTCAAGCCTGATGTAAAGATCATTATTCTTAATAATAAATTTTTGGGAATGGTTCGCCAGTGGCAGGAGTTGTTTCATAAAAATCGATATTCATTTGTTGATATAGAAAGCCCCGATTTTGTAATGGTAGCAAAAGGATATGGCATCGAAGGAAAAAGCATTTGCAAAAGAGAAGATGTGAAAAGCGCATTGAAAGAAATGCTGGATCATAAAGGAAGTTATTTGCTCGAGGTCATTGTTGGCAAAGAGAATAATGTATTTCCGATGGTACCGCAGGGTCGGGGCGTTGCTGAAGTTGTTTTATGTAAAGAAGAAATATAGGATTATATCTTAATTAGTAAAGAAGATGGACACCAAAATAATTGGGATCCCGGTTGGGTATGAAAAAATAATGGAAGCTACAATTGAGATGCAATTCAATATGGCTTCAGATCGGCATACAGGCAGTTTGTTAAAAACACTTGCCGCTTCTAAGCCTTCAGGCAGGTTTCTTGAATTAGGAACAGGCACAGGGTTAGCAACAAGTTGGATAGCGGCGGGAATGGATGAAAAAAGTTCTCTAATAACGATCGATAATAACTCATTGCTGATCGATGTGGCCAAAAGATTTCTCAATGATAAAAGAATTGAGTTCCTTGTTGCAGATGGCTATAGGTGGTTAATGGAATACAATGAAGAAAAATTTGATTTCATATTTGCGGACGCTATGGCGGGCAAATATGACCTGTTTGACGACGCAATACGTATTCTGAAAGAGAAAGGCATATATATTATAGATGATATGCTGCCGCAGCCAAACTGGCCAGAAGGACACGCAGAAAAAGTAAATGAATTTATAAAGCAGCTTGAAGAAAGAGATGATCTGTTTGTAACAAAGCTAAATTGGTCAACAGGTATTATACTAGTAGTAAAAAAATAAAAGTAATTATGACAAAGCAAGAATATACAATAACGGTTTATACGGAAAACCAGATTGGTTTACTAAATCGTATTGCCATTATCTTTTCAAGAAGAAAGATAAATATAGAAAGTTTAAATACTTCGCCAAGTGAAATTGACAGTGTACATCGTTTTACGATCGTCATTAATGAAGTGGAAGATGTCGTGCGCAAACTTTGTCGCCAGATTGAAAAACAGGTAGAAGTATTAAAAGCTTATTATAACACCAATGAAGAGATCGTCTGGCAGGAACTGGCTTTATACAAAGTCCCTACTGATATTATTGCGGAGGAGGTAAAAGTGGAGCGGTTACTTAGCCAGTTTGGTGCAAAAGCAGTGGTGATAAGAAAAGATTATACTGTATTTGAGGTAAGCGGACAACGTGCAGAGACAGATTCTTTCATTAAAGTTTTGGAGCCGTATGGATTAATTGAATTTGTAAGGAGTGCAAGAGTGGCCATCATAAAGAATAGCGACGGCTTCCATAAAAAATTAAAATCATTTGAATACAAAGAACCGGGTGAAGAAGTAGTGGAGAATGAATTTTTGAGTGAGAATGAGAAAGTGTTTTCAATGTAGAACTGAAGTCAGCAAAGACGGAAAGTCCGAAAGAACTCTTCTAACAAAAAATATCTTTCGGACTTCCGGACTCACCGACTTTCGGACTTCACAATAAACTTAAACATTTAAAAAAGAATACAATGGCAAAATTAAATTTCGGCGGCACAACAGAAAACGTTGTAACCCGTGAAGAATTTCCCCTGACAAAAGCAAAGGAAGTGTTGAAAAATGAAACAGTGGCGGTGATTGGTTATGGTGTGCAAGGTCCCGGCCAGGCGTTGAACCAAAAAGATAATGGTATCAATGTAATTGTGGGACAACGCAAGGATTCTAAGACATGGGATAAAGCAGTTCGTGATGGTTTTGTGCCCGGCGAAACATTGTTTGAAATTGAAGAAGCCTTGCAACGTGGTACTATAATTTGTTACCTGCTGAGTGATGCTGCGCAAATTGCACTATGGCCAACTGTAAAAAAACATTTAACTCCTGGTAAAGCATTATATTTTTCTCATGGTTTTGGAATCACGTTCAATGAACAAACCGGTATTGTTCCACCCAAAGATGTGGATGTATTCTTAGTAGCGCCAAAAGGCAGCGGTACATCATTGCGCAGAATGTTTTTACAAGGTCGTGGACTAAATAGCTCTTATGCTATTTTCCAGGA